>NZ_JANLWO010000597.1:0-4037 GCF_031364565.1 Chamaesiphon sp. OTE_20_metabat_361 | reverse complement strand
CGCTGTCTTGACTGAAACGCTTAGCACGAGGGAACCTCAGCGCGATTTCAGTCGCAAACCGTCGGGGAACAAAGGCGTGCGCGAATCGCTATCCACTATCCACTATCCACTATCCACCTACCCTATGAATCTGTCCGCACTAATCCTCACAGCTCTAGCCATTGGTATGGCATTTGGGACGATCTTGAATACGACATTTCCGCTGGCGATCGTGCCATTGGATCGATATTTATTAGCACCAATCGGGGCAGGATTTTTGCGGATCATTCAATTTGTGGTGGTACCATTGATTTTTTCGTCGTTGATTTTGGGCCTCAACCGGATTCAGGGGACGGGACAAGTTGGTAGATACGTGTTGAAGCTGATGACTTGTTATGTGGTGACGAGTTTTATCTCACTGTGTATCGGGATGGCGGTGGCGGTGTTTTTGCAGCCCGGAGCGGGGGTGACGGGATTTGTGCTGCCAGCAGCCACAGCGGCGAATGTCGCGCCTGATTCGATCGATTGGTTGGTGAGTTTGATTCCGACAAATCCACTCGGCGCACTCAGTAGTGGTAATTTACTGCAAATTATTTTTTCGGCGGCTTTATTCGGGACGGGAATTCAAATGGCACAGGCACAAGCCAAGCCATTTGTGGAGTTATTGGAAAGTATTTATACTATCAGTGAGAAAGTGCTAGCGGTAATTTTGTATGCTGCGCCTGTGGGTGTATTTGCCCTGATTAGTTCGACAATTGCAACCCAAGGTTTGGGACTAATTATTCGGCTGTCTTGGTATGTGTTGGGGCTATTTATTGCCACGCTAATTATGGCGGGATTTTATTTAATCTTACTAGTTTTACTCAAAGCCCAACCTGCTAAGTTTTTTCGCAGCTTGATTCCGTCGTTCTTTCTAGGATTTGGGACGGCAAGTTCCAATGCTGTCTTACCGATGGTCTTAAAAAATATGCAGGAAGATTATGGCTTGCGATCGGAGATTGCTAGCTTTGCATTACCATTAGGGACGGCTTTAAAACGCGATGGGGCAACAATTTTACAGGGCTTTAATGCGATTTTTATCGCTCAGATTTACCATGTCCCCTTGACCCCATCGTTATTATTGACGATCGGGCTGAGTAGTTTTTTAGTATCTTTTAGTACACCGGGAGTTCCAGGTTCGGCACTAATTACGATGGCAACGGTACTCTCGGCGGCAGGATTGCCCCTCGAAGGGATTGCGATCGTCGCTGGGATCGATCGATTGACCGATGGTTTTAAGACGGTACTAAATGTGGTGGGCAATAGTAGCAATGCGATTCTCCTGAGTTTGTGGGAACCAGCACCACCGATTGCTGCTGAAGCAATGGTAGCGCCCCTAGTACCGGAACCAGATTTACGGCATTAGGTTAGGCTTTGGGCTTTAGGCTTTGGGGGAAACTACATCGCTATTTTTGGCACATCTGGCATTGCTGAATTGGGATATGAAGCATAGACCTTTCCCCTTTCCCCTTTTCCCCTATCAACAAGTCTTGCTTATCACCATAACTGCTGGAGAGCCGATCGGCAAATTAGCTTAGCAGCGAGCGGCTATCTACTTGTCAATTGGCTTAATTGCGCGCAGGCTTATTGAGAATTTGTAGCAAATATTATAAAATGATGCTACCTTAATTGTTTATTAATACACTCATAAACTAATGATAATTTTTAGGTAAATTAGACATGAGTTATCGAAGTCAATTAATAATCCCATCAAACTCAAGATTAAGCCGATGTCAATCTGTGAATTTTTGCAAGTGTATTCAGAGCTACAACCTGAAGCAATTGCGATCGAAGATCCGCTGACACAGTTAACATATCAGCAACTAAATAGTCGCGTAAATCAGTTAGCAAACTATCTCCGCAAGCGAGGAATACAACCCGACGTATTGGTGGGAATTTATACAGATCGTTCGATCGAGAGTGCGATCGCTATTTTAGGAGTTCTCCAAGCTGGGGGAGCTTATATTCCACTCGATCCAGCATATCCTCAAGCTAGATTAGAGACGATTCTAGCCGAAACAAACTTACCATTAATCTTAACTCAACAGCATTTAGCCGCAAATCTAACGACAGCCGAAACCGATTTATTTTTAATAGATACTCAATGGCACCAAGTCGCCACCGCCAGCGAACAGCTCCCAGCCGCAGCAACAACACCCGCTAATTTGGCTTATGTCATGTACACATCTGGCTCTACAGGCAAACCCCAGGGTGTCCAAATTACGATCGAGCAGGTAAAGTGCTATCTTCAAGCAATCGATGAGATTGTCAAAATTCAAGCTGATGATGTTTATTTGCTCTCAGCATCTTTTTCATTTTCCTCATCAGTTAGGCAATTATTACTACCGCTATCTCATGGTGCTAAAGTAATAATTAGTTCTAAAGATAACAATACCAACCTAGCTAGTTTAATCGAACTAATCCAGACTAAAAAAATTACGATCTTCGATACAGTAGCTGCTGTGTGGGACTCTATATTAGTTAGTATCGCCAATCTCGACGGGTTGCAATACCAATTGATGAATTCTCATCTGAGAGTACTGATATTTTCAGGTGGATTATTGACCCCTCAACTATTAGCACGAGTGCGAAACCAATTTCACAACTCACCAGCAATTGTAAATGTTTACGGTCAAACCGAAACGATTGGTGTTTGTGCCTACCCAATTCCTGAGAACTTTGAGCGTACCGAAGGATATGTCCCTGTCGGCGCTCCGTATCCTCACAATCAACTATATCTACTCGATGAGAACAATTCACCTGTTGCCGCTGGTGCTGTCGGCGAATTGTGCATTGCGGGTAGGAGTTTAGCACGCGGTTATGCCAACAATCCGCAATTAAACGATCGCAAATTTATTCCCAACCCATTTACCGCCAATCCACAGGAACGACTTTACAAAACTGGCGATTTGGCACGTTACTTACCCGACGGCAACTTGGAAATCATCGGACGCCAAGATTTTCAGGTCAAAATTCGCGGGATGCGGGTAGAAATCGAAGAAATCGAAACCGTACTCAGACAGCATCCGGCTGTTCGACAAGCAGCCGTAGTGGGTAAAGAGCGGACGCTGAGCAGTACATCCGCAGGCGAACGGATAATTGTGTCTTATATCGTTCCACTGCTAGCGACGTTCGAGCTCCTTAATGTGCGATCGTTTCTCAAGACTAAATTAACCGACTATGCCATCCCATCGGCTTTTGAAATCTTAGATACCCTACCGCTGACACCCAATCATAAATTAGATCGCCACCGACTGCCAGCACCCAGTCGCAAAAATTTGCTACCCATACCGCCGCGCGACGAACTAGAACAGCAGTTAATCCAAATTTGGGAACGCGCACTAGGGGTACAACCCGTCGGGATTAATGACAACTTCTTCGATCTCGGCGGACATTCACTCATCGCCCTCCAACTATTTGCCCACATCGAGCAAATTTGGCACAAACGTCTATCCTGGGGGGTTTTGTTTGAGTCACCTACAATTGCCCAGCTTGCCGAGATTATTCGTCAACAGACGGCTCCAGTCACTGACTCACCCCTAGTTTTGCTCGGGGCGGGTACATCTAGACAACCACCGTTGTTTTGCATTCATGCTCTCGGTGGTACGTTATTTAACTATTACGATTTGGTGAGAAGATTGGGGAATCGAGCGATTTATGGGCTACAATCGTGCGGCATCAATGGCAGCCAACAGCCCCTAAATTGCGTAGAAGATATGGCTAGTTACTATATCAAATCGATCCAAACCATTCAGCCGCAGGGGCCGTACTTGTTGGTCGGCTACTCTTTTGGTGGGATCGTCGCTTTTGAGATGGCGCGACAATTTGCCGAAATGGGCGAAAGAGTGGCTTTCTTAGGCTTAGTAGATATTAAGTCGCCAACAGTGAATAAAGATACAATGTCAGTCAGAAAATGGCTGAGCTTTCATTACCAAGAATTAAAAAAACTCCAACTCAAAGAGCAACTAGAATATTGTAAAGAGAAGATATTTTATCGAGTATCGATTAAAACCAAAGGT
>NZ_JANLWO010000566.1:0-10706 GCF_031364565.1 Chamaesiphon sp. OTE_20_metabat_361 | reverse complement strand
TTCGAGGATGGCATGACGATCTCCCACAGGCACCGTCAACAGTCGCTCTTTAATCCCTATGCCACCACTCGCAACCGCATTACTAAGTGGCGGTACGAAACTCTCGCTCGATCGGATCGTCACCAATTCAGTACTAGCATTACCCAACGCCACATCGCCCCAGCGCATCACCATCGCCGCCGCCGTTGCCCCCGCACCGTTGGCATATACCAGCACCAGATCGTCTGGACGAATTTTGCCACTAGCCGCCGCGTGATAGAGATTGGCAAGGGGGAAAACTGGGCCAATATTGGCATATGTCGGGTAGAGATCGATAACCCGCTCTGGATCGATTCCCAGTGCTTTGGCGCAAACGCTGGCATACCAAGGCGTCGGGGTATTAAACGCAAAATAATCGATGCGGTCGAGACTCATCCCCGCCGCTGCTACCGCTGACTGACAGCACTCCCGCACCGTATCGGCAGCCGTTACTGCTAGGCTGCTGACATTTTCCCCCGTCCCAGTTTGAATGCGGGGGTTGCCTTGGGAATCGATCGTCAGTTCGTGAGTATATGCCCCGCAAGTCGCGATCGTCGGGACGATCTGGGTACTGAGAATGCCGCGATTTGTTCGATCTGCACCTACCACCATCGCCGCTGCACCATCACCCATCGACCACGAGAGCGTATCGGCATCATCTACCGCCTGAGAGCCAATGTGCGACACCACAATCAAAATCTGGCGATAGGTGCCAGTTTGGATGAAAGCCTGGGCGGTTTGGAGCGCGATTAACGCACTAGCACAAGTAGATTCTAGATTCCACGCCGGACAGCTCAATCCCAATTGATGGGCGAGATGAGTCGCCAAACCAGGGCCGACATCACTGGGAAACAGGGAAGAGACGATCGCCAGATCCACGTCTGCCGCCGTCAAATTTGCTGCTGTCAGTGCCGATTGCGCCGCCTGAGCCTCTAACATCAGAGATGACTCATCACCCGCCAATACCCGCCGTTGGACGCTGCCTCGGAACGGATCTGCTAAAAAGGGCGTAACTTCTTGCAACCACAGATCGATCCCACTGGGAATGGGAATTAAGTCCTTAGCTGGAGTGCGCCTGACTTCTCGCTGTCTGGTTTGGGCAAATAAGTCGGGGAATTTTTCCAGCCAATAGTCGTTGGTACGAATAGTCTGGGGAAAGTTGATGGCAAGCGATCGAATACTAACTGATTGCATGGTAGATACCGATTTTTAATCTATATTTTTGAATATTATTCTCATTAATTTTAGAGAATGTTGGCAGGTATTTAAACAGTTATCTTGAATTATGAGCTTGAGAGTCTGGGTAAGGACTGAGTATTGAGGTAGGGGCAATTCATGAATTGCCCCTACCTCAACGGTTGACGATCGTCACATAATTCTTGAAACCTTTATTGTGCGGTCAGTTGGTATCCTCGATCGGGGCAATCTTCTAGGAATGAAAAAATATCCTTTCCCAGTATCCTCTTTTGGTTTATGGGATACAAGGTCGATCTCGATCGATCGCTAGTCTGGATCGTCAAAACTATTATTGAGAATTTATATTAATATCTATATCACGATCTAAAATACAATTGCAAGAGCATGGCGATCGATTATCGATATGTTGTGACATCTGTGTTAATCCTCAAAATTTTTGCCGTGCGTATCTTTACAATTCTCTGGAGCGGGCAGATGGCATCGGCGATTGGGACGGAAATGACCCAATTTGCCCTCACGATCTGGATTTGGCAACAGACTCAGACCACAACAGCGATCGCGCTACTGAGTTTCTTCTTTTTACTCCCACAAATTGCGATCTCCTTATTGGCGGGGATAATTATCGATCGCTTCAATCGTCAAAAATTGATGATTTTTAGCGATGTCTGCGTGGGTGCATGTACGATAACGATCGGGTTACTGTACTCGATCGATCTGCTCCAGATCTGGCATCTGTACGGGTTAGCCGTCATCTACGGCTGTTGCGGACAACTCCAGGGGCTAGCTTTTTCCGCATCGATTTCGTCGATCGTGGACAGGAAACACTACAGCCGCGTCAGTAGTATGAGAATGCTCATCATGTACGGCGGGACGATTATCTCCCCTGCTTTAGTCGGTAGTCTGTATCCGTCGATCGGATTAATGGGCATCATCGCGATCGATCTGGCAACATTTATCATCGGGATTAGCACCGTGCTAATGGTGCGGATTCCGCAAGCCAAAAGTTCGCCAAGCGATCGGGGCGACGGTAAAACCATCTGGCAACAACTATTCTGGGGGATCGACTACATCCGCGCCAGACCGAGCTTAGTTGCCATTACCACCATCTTTTGCCTATTTATATTTGCCTATCAAACCGCCGAAACCCTATACCCACCGATGATTCTGGCACGGACGGGCAGCAATGCCCAAATCCTCAGTACCGTCGCGCTCTCCGCCGGAATCGGCGGCGTAGTCGGGGCAGTAGTCTTGAGCATCGTCGGCGGCGTACCGCGCCAAATTCAAGGGATGCTCATCGCCTTCATCGGCGTTGGCTTAGGCACTCTAACGTTAGGTTTATCCCAAACCCAACCAGTATGGATGTTAGCCCAGTTTTTCGCCGCAGCTTGCATCCCACTCGCCTACAGTGCCACCGATGCCATCTGGTACACGAAAGTAGAGCCAGCAGTGCAAGGACGAGTACTAGCCGCAGCCCATACGATCGGGTCGATCTTTGGTGCGTTAGCCAGTCTGGTGGCGGGAGTATTAGCCGATCGCATCTTTGAACCACTGATGAATTCAGGTAGTCCGATCGCTTTAGCCTTAGCACCGCTATTCGGTACTGGTCAAGGATCGGGGATCGCGCTCCTGCTGACAATCTCTGCGATTGCGATGGTATCGATCGGCATTGGCGGTAATGCTTTCCCCAACCTCCGCAATGCAGAAGTCCTATTACCAGACTGCGATCGACCCAACCCCGACAGCGGCGAAATTGAAAATTTTTACTAAAATCTGGTCGATCTGGCATCCTAAACGTAACTGGGACAGTCGCTCGATCGTCAGTAACCCTTCCCGTTATCATTTAGTTGTCCGCTCCATCCCACTTGTTATCAAAATAACCCTGGATTCAAGCAGATGATTCAACAGACGGGCGTAGAGTTTCAGTCTCATCTATCCTTTAAGAAGGCAGATTTGGAGCAACGTTTTGGGCTATATCAGAGCATCGCCGATCGATTGTGGTCGATCGAACGCTTGTAGGGTGGGGATTCGCTGGCGAAGCCTTCCCTTAGGGAAATCGCGTAATCTCAGTTCCCGATCGGTCGTTCAGCTTTGCTGTACTGTAGGTAATCGAGATGCTAAAATGGAATTTACTAGATCGTGCGAACTATTACAGCCAGTCGATCTCAGCAAAGGAGGTAATTAAACTGTGGAACCTCGCTCAATGTTAGAAAAATTAATTTTATATTTTGTTTATCAAACCAAGGGTCATATTACTAGAACCCAGTTGGTTAAATTTCTGTATTTAGCAGATCTCTATTCGGTTAAATGGACTGATAAACAATTGACCGATCTAGATTGGTATTACTATAATCATGGCCCTTGGCATGAAGATATCGATGCAGCTTTAGTCCGTTTGAGTGGTCAAGTAGTCCAGGTACGGGAAGGGCAAGCCACCCTAATTCAAATGGGGGTTGAACCCCTCGATATAAGCACTTTGGAAATTTCCCAAGGGTTACATTTCATGTTGGATAATATCAGACGAGAATGGGTAGGGGGATCTCCAGAAGCACAAGGAAAAGTTGATAAACTCCTAGAGTATGTTTACTCAACTGCACCAATGTTGGCGGTTAAGGATAAATACGAAAGATCGGAAAAAGTGCGTCTAAACCTAGCACTAGAACGAGAATTGCTGCTTGAGGAATTGGGAGTTTAGAGTGGCTGGACAAAGACCAAGACAGGGATGGATATATATTATTAATCCCTACAGAGTTTCACTTCGCTGCAAAATGGGTCATATTCATTTTTACGATCTAATCGAACCTGGAGAAGTTGAGTGCCAGACGGCTTCTTGTTCGTTAGCTATTAATTCTAGTCATGTCTTTCGGGGTGCTCATCCTCATATTATCTGGACGAGTGATGAATTTGAAGCCGATACTAACTACTCGGTAAAAACATTTACAACTATCCCACTTACTTCTAAGACAACCTTTACTGGTTTATCGACAACTTATCCGATCGTGAGTAACAGTAAAAATGGACTAACTGCTAAATCTTATGCTTTAGTTAATCAGATTTCTACAATTGATGGTAACTGTTTTAAAAAAGCTGATGGAAGTTGGTTAGAGCGAATGGGGCAGTTAGAATCCAGAGATAAGACAGAAATCGACCAACGCTTAAAGTTTTCATTAAAATTATCTAGCACGATAACTGATGATTGGCTTAGGAATATGACACCAGAATTATTTAAAAAGGCTTATGGACATTTAGCCGACGACCTCAAAATGAAAGCTTTGGAAGATTTAATAGATGGAGTTGATTAATGGTATCCGCGTATTTATTGGTATTTGAATTTCAGTTCAAGGGCAGTACAAAAGCTGTTGAGGCTATTTAATAAAGCATTGTAGTAAGCATAAGCATCGTCGCGATCGATCTGAAGATGATTATACAAAGCCAGTTCTGGCTCTGACACTAAAGACACCTGCGGAATGTCCAAACCCGCTTCAGTTAAACGGATGGATGCGATCGAGATTAATAGCGACCCGATCGTATTATTTCTGCCATGGTAAAGATCTTCTAGTCCAGGTAAGATTAACTCCGATCCTGGCAATTCATGTAGTTCCATTATTTATCCCTCTCTAATGTACTTTCACAACGATCGATAAATTGTTCGATCTTATTTCTCAAGAGATCGGCATCGAGAGATGGAAATCGAATTAATTCAGATTCGATCGCATCAAAGCAATCACGTAACTTTTCTAGAGTAAATAATTTATGCTCATACATAGCTAGAACATCATCAATGTCACGGTTATATCCTCTCGATAGTTTGGAAAGAGCTTGGGCTGTGAAATCATAATGATAAAATGAAATTTCACCTTGCCGTCCGATGAAGACGCTTCTGTCACGCCATCCAGGAAGCTGAGGTAAGAAGTCTTGTGGGGAAGCCAGTTCGATGTTGATATCCAATTCTTGTTTGAGCTTGGCGATAGCTTGAAAAATACCTGGAGGTTCGGGATCTAGACGAATATCGATATCGACTGTAGAACTACGCTACCCAATCAGTAGAGCACTAGCACCACCTGTAAAATAGATACAACCTGAACCACGAGCTTCTCTACCCAATGCTTTCATGAGTTGTTCAATTTTCTGAGGATCGACATTTGAGCGCATAATTTTACGATCGAGCCGGATTTCTCCAACAAATTCAAAGGTAACGGTACCTTTACCCAAATCTATCTTACCGATATATCGGTTCAATTTATCGGAAGTGGATCGGGACAGGTTTGAACGCAATAGGATCGACCTGCCCCTACGGATTTTTAGCTGTCAACTGATTTCAACACCAAATTTGTCAACATCGTATTCATCTTATTCACCGACTCCATATACTCATGCTCCGGTACTGACTCAGCCACAATTCCCGCGCCAGCGTTGAAATGAATCGTGTCACCGTACTGATAAGCCGATCGAATGGCGATCGCTAAATCCGCTGTACCGCGACTATCGATCCAACCAATTCCACCCGCATACAGCCCTCGTGGTTCCGTTTCCAAGCGATCGATCCACTCCAATGCGGCTTGTTTATTAATTCCCGAAACCGTAATCCCAGGGAATAACACTTTCAACGCATCCCATAGTGTCTTATCGGGCTGAAGTTCGCCACCAACGCGAGATGAAAGATGTTGAACGCAGCGGTATTGCTTCACCTCCATAAAATCCAATACCCGCACGCTTTCCGGTACGCACAGCGCAGCTATTTCATCTTGAGCCAGCCAGATCGAAAGTGCGTGTTCCTTCACCTCCTTCGCATCGGTAAATAACTCGCGACTTAACTGCTCGTCTCGCTCTAGATTTTCAGATCGCGGACGAGTTCCCGCCAGCGGATTGGTGATCGCAAATCGATCGGCATCCACAGTCATCAAAATCTCAGGACTGAAACCCACCGCACTGACATCATCGAACTGAAAACAATAGGATCGCGCTGAATTATTACTCTCGGTACCCAGACGATAGGTACCCAGGAGATCCATCTGTCCTTTAACTTTGACCGATCGAGCGATAATGGCTTTGTGCAAATGTCCGGCTTGAATTGCATCCACCATCTCACTTACTTTAGCTTGATAATGTTCGCGATCGGCAAAATCCAGCGTCGGCGGGGTGGCGGTATAATTCCGCAACGGACACTCGATCGCCAGAGCTTCGATAATTTTGGTTAGAGATTTGACGCTCTTAATCCGAATCCCTTTTTCTGTAATCTGGAGTTCGGTTTCAGGAATCGAAAAATACAGTAAAGGTTGCTCGATCGCTTTACTATAACTCGAATAAAACCGCGCTATATCGAAACCCACATAACCATATGCCGTCCAATTTTCAATCGGTAATGATGCCAGCATTTGCTCTACCTGCTGGAGCGGATCGCCGACAATCGATCGCGACTCGATTTCTCCTAAATAATCTAAAGTCACAGTATCAGTACTCACCGCAATACTGGCTAAGGTATTCCCCGCAATCCGCGTCTGGCGATCGCCCTCATACAGCATATAACTGGAAAATAAACCAATATCTAACAGATTTTGTAATAAAGATTGCGGATCTTTAGTTTCTGGGACGAACAATTCATGGTATACGAGTGGCTGAGTGTCTGTGGAAAACATAAGTAGTTATTTAGTGGATAGTGGATAGTGAATAGTGGCTGTCAACGACTTCCAGTCGTTGCTCGTGTTGCGAAGTCCGCCTACGCGGACTAAAAGCTGGGACTACAGATCATCTCTAGAGACTGGCTCCTCCCCTGCTTGGTGCGCTTAACCGTCGGGGAACCCGACGAGCGCGCATCCGCTTTATAAGGGGAGGTTGGGAGGGGTAAAGATGTGTAGCAGTAATATATGGAATTGGTATAATTTCCCAGTCCGCGTAGGCGGACTTCGCAACATGAGCGGCGGTTTCAACCGCGCGGCTCCTAATCGCGCGGTTCCTAACCGCATCGCTCAGTTTTCAACAATGCTTGACGATGGACCTTTCCCGTCGGCGTGCGCGGTAGCGCGTCCAAAAACTGGATACTTTTGGGAACTTTGAATGGGGGCAATTGTGCCTTAACCGCTTGGCGGATACTGCGTTCTAGCTCGATCGAGGGTATGAATTCAGCTTTGAGACTGACATAGGCAATTACCTGAGTCAAATCTTCATCACTCGGTACCACCGCCGCATCTAGCACGCTTTGATGCTGGAGCAAAACATCTTCAACTTCAAACGGCGATACCCACATCCCATTGACCTTAAAAAAGTCGTCATTGCGCCCCATGAACCGAAAATAACCATCGGCATCACGCACATATTTATCCCCCGTCCGCATCGTCGTCCCATATAGAGCCGATCGCGTTGCGGACAAACGGTTCCAGTAACCCAGCATCAGACTCTCGCCCGCTACTTCTAAGGCTCCAATTTCACCATCTGGGGCGGTGAATCCGCGATCGTCTACCACGCGCACATCATAACCGGGCACAGGACGACCGGAAGTGCCCGGACGGCATTCCCCTGGTCGATTAGAGAGAAAAATATGCAATAACTCTGTCGTCCCGATGCCTTCGCAAATCTCCAGCCCATACATTTCTCGCCACTTGAGCCAGATTGTTGGGGGCAGTTGTTCGGCGGCGGAGAGGCACAATCGTAATGAAGTTGGATCGAGGGGGGCAATCTCATCTACGGATAGAATGCCAGCATAAATACCTGGAATGCCAAATAATACCGTCGGTCGGTAAGTTTGAATATCGGCAATGATATCAAAGGCATTCGCCGCATCGGAGAGAATGGCAGCCGCACCTACGGACATCGGCATGTACAATGTATTCCCCAATCCATAAGCAAAAGGCATTTTGGCAACAGAATAGATGATGTCATCTGCCTGTAAGCCGACCAACTCTTTGCCATAACTTTCGGCACAAACTACCATGCTCTGATGCAGATGGATCGCGCCTTTCGGTCGTCCGGTACTGCCAGACGTATACAGCCAGAATGCGGGTTCTTCACGATCGGTTTGTACCCAATCGACTGATTCATCCTGTTGGCTCAGTAGGGAGATTAAGGATCGATCTCCATCAATTTGCACAACGTGTTGCAAGAATGGCGACTCGTTGGCGGAGCCTTTCTGCTGAGGCAGACGCTCCGCGAACGGAACGAAACTCGTACCCAACCGTTCCAACCACGATCGATCTGTCACCAATACTTGGGCGCGACAATCTTGGAGAATATACTGCACGTCTGCTAACGTACAAGCCGTATTAATCGGGACTGGTATAACTCCCAACCAAATCGCTCCCCAGAAGGCAAACACGAACTCTGGCGTATCCGGTAATAAAATCGCAATCCGCCGTTCGCGATCCATGCCCAATCCGGCCAACAATTTAGCCATCCGGCGCACCCAACTATGCACTTGAGCATAAGTGTAAGTATCATCGCGGTAGTAAATAGCAATGCGATCGCGCCGATCTGGGGCTAAATTAGCTTCGAGAAAATGAGCCGCCACGTTAAAGATATCGGGCAAGCTGGTAGATATAGTTTTCATTTTAAAATTTCTGGCGATCGAGAACTAAACTGGCAATTTAAAATTACGCAGATCGAGCTGGCAAGGGTGCGACTACCATCTGACAAATTTCTGCCAATGTGAGATCTTTGCGCGTTCCTAGCTTGAGATCGAGATCGAGTTCGCGCTTCAATTCTAGGGAAAGTTTGACTGTCTCTACAGAATCTAGCCCCAAATGTGCGTGGATGAGGGTGTCTTCCCCGAGCGTGTCTTCAGGAATGCCCAAACCGACCAAAATCGCTGTGAGCGTATCCATTACCGTTAAATTGTTTCTTCGATTTCCTGACATGGCGCGTGATTAGTTTAAATTTTGGATTGTAAATTATGGATTTGGATTAGCATTGACTCTAAATCTCACTAGGCATAACAATCTAACCCGACATCGAACTGCCAAAATTCTGTCATCAATCGGCAGATGAGATTGGGAAAATGTGGGACTATTAGAAAATCGCGGCTTGGAGCGTTAACACCAATATTTTTTGCGACCAACTGGATCGGGTACTCTCGCCTATTGCGAATTATTTTTAATAACTACGAAGAGTCTATTACATTTCCTTGGTTTTTGGCAAGTATGTTCGAGCGGTTAATTTAGCAGCCATAATTGCCAAACAACCGATAGAAGTGGCTGTACTTACTTACAGATAGTGTTTTCAACCCGATCGCATACTTTGATTACCATTTGAAATTAGGCTCGATCTGCCACATCGCTTGGCGATTGTCGCCAGTATCCAACCCCAATTTTAGTAAATAGGCGATCTATTATTTGCATATAATTATCATGATTTTGAGATCGATCGCTCTTATTGCCGCGCCGCAAGAATCCTTTGAATCTTAGATTAACGGTAGTTCAAGAATTTAGATTCTAGCTTTTTTGTGTCTAAACCGTTCGTCGGTCGATCGGTAGTTACTTAAATAGGACTTGCTGAAAAAGTCTTTAAAATGCGAGCGAGCGATATTAGATCGCATGAAGTACTAGACGACCTATGAGTCTAGCTTGCTAAAATCCACAAACAGGCACTTTCGATCGATTGCACGAGCGCATGAGCGTATGTGGAGAGTAGAACCCGCTTATCGTGTCCGGTTTGTGGTTTGTTCGGCAAGAGCGATCGGATTTGCACCCTCATATAAGGCGTGGGAAATACCTGAATGTCTGAGATTATAAGGAACCCGGTACTCGATCTTGCAGCTAGCTAGGATCTTTTTCCACGCTCTAGCCCTGAATCGGCGATCGTCGATTGCCAATCCTTTAGGGCTAGGAAATACTAGATCGTCCGATTGAGGCTTGAGGCGATCGAATTTATCTGCGAGCATCGATCGTCCGCCAGGGGGTAATTGAATGGTGCGAGATTTACCTGTCTTAGTCCCTTTCTGGTTTTGATGACCTCGGCTGATAATTTCCCCAATCCACACGGTAGAGAAGTCAGCCGCTAGATGTTTCCATCGCAGCCCAGCAGCTTCGCCAAATCGACAGCTAGTGGAAACCAGAAAAATCACAAAATTGGTGTAATGGTAATATTGGGAATGATTAGCAAAGGCTATGAGAATGGCTTGCAGTTCGGGAATCGTGAATGTTTTTTTCTGTTTGGGCAAACTGAAGCTGTAGTGCTTGGCATCGTGTGTAAACCTACTCAATAGGCTCTTTCCGCGCTTTTCGACGTGCATAAAACAGTGGGTGAAATGGTGGGCGATAGACCAGCCAAACCAGCACGTAATTTCCTGTGAGTAGACGCAGAAATAAGGCTGTTAGGACATGATTTGTTTCCTAAAAGCCTTACCAGCAGTATGTATCAACAAAATGGACGTACGCCGACTCGAACGGCGGACCTCATCGATGTCAACGATGCGCTCTAACCAACTGAGCTATACGTCCTTGCAGTCATCATTTATAGCATAGATGACTCAAGGAAGTCAATACCATCTGGGTTGTCGAATCGGT
>NZ_JANLWO010000556.1:0-4868 GCF_031364565.1 Chamaesiphon sp. OTE_20_metabat_361 | reverse complement strand
TCGATCGCGAATCGTGCTAGCCGTAGCTGGAACTTCAATCCGCAATTCACTTCTTTGGAAATTTCCGAGCACGAGCGATCTCCTCTTCAGGGGTGGATGTAGCCGCTCTAGCAACTCTCGACACCAGAATGCTGGAGTTTTGCGGAATCACTAGCACAAGCATTGTAGTCACCTATATCCTAACGCTAAATCACTTTCTAGCCATTAGTTAGCGGCTGGCTGGTATTAGCAATTACCCTTGACATTATCGATATGAAATCCTCACACCTAATGACGATTATCCTCGCTTTGGCACCGATCGGTTTGACATTTCCAGCACGTGCAGACCAAGCTGTGGTCATTGATAGCGTCCAAACCGCGATCGTGACTGGTAATAACAACACGGTCACTCAAGACAATAACACTAGCGTTCGGAGCGATTCTCGGAGCGGCAATAGCGGGACATCGGTTCGCAATCGCCAAACAGCAGATGTTTTAGGCGATGGCAATAACGTTTACCAAGAAAACCGGACTGATGTCCGCCAGCGCCGAGGCAGATAAGTTCGCTCGCTCCAATTGAGATCCTCGTTACGGCTAGCGGACAATGCCGATCGAATCTTACCGCATCTACCACTTTTTCTCTAGGGTAAATTTTATGTTTTATCGTCAGTTTACGGTAGTGGCAATCGCCACTTTACTGATATCGCCAAATTTTGTTCAGGCGCGGGAGGTTTATGGCGAGGAAGATCTCAACTTATCAGTTGGGAACGTGCAGATCCTCAATACGCCGGATGGATCGATTATTCAGACTCCTAAAATTCAGGTAAGTACCCCGCTCCCCTCATCCAGAGCAGTTGTCACTCGGACTCGGCGCACTCGCACTTCAATTCGGCGCACGCGGACGGCGACACCGTTAATTTTTAATAAAAAAGTCAATTCGACTACTAGCAAAACTGTCACAACAACTACCAATTCCGGCGGTAATACTAGCATCGTGCAGAGTTCGACAGTTCGCAGTTCGTCCGATGGCAGCACCAAATCGACCCAATCTGCTAGCACCGATCGACAGCAGTCCATTGAATGCAATGGCAACGGTACTACAGTAAGTCGATCGACATCCACTGTCAATGATCGCACGGTTAGTTCCCAGCAGACCAGTTGTAATTAGTGCAAGATGCTGGCTGCGCAAGCGATTGCTGCCACTCCGATCCTGACTGTCGCCTCAATGAGTCGAGCGGGGTTTTGTAGCGATCGTCTTTTTCGCTATAATCAGTGGCTACTGCGATCTACTTATCCCTATGTCTCGATCGAATCCCGAAGCCGAACGACTTGCTTTGACAAAACGCCCCCGGCGGCTGCGGCGCAATCCCAGCATCCGCAGCTTAGTGAGCGAAACCCAACTGACAGTTGACGATTTGATCTATCCGATGTTTGTCACCGAAGGCGAAAATCAGCGGGTAGAAATTACTTCGATGCCAGATTGTTATCGCTATAGTCTCGATCTCCTCCTCAAAGAAATCGCCGAGCTGTACAGTCTGGGTATCAAAGCCGTCGCCTTATTTCCCGTCGTTGCCGAAGCTAAAAAAGACGATAATGGCACCGAAAGTTATAACCCAGAAGGATTAGCCCAACTGACTGTCCGCGCGATTAAGGCGCAGACTCCAGACATGCTGGTGATTACCGACGTGGCGCTCGATCCTTTCACCACCCACGGACACGACGGGGTGATTGACGAGCATGGCGTCATCCTCAACGATGAAACCGTGGCAATTTTAGTCAAAATGGCGGTCTCTCAAGCCCAAGCTGGCTGTGATATCGTCGCACCGTCCGACATGATGGACGGACGCATCGGGGCGATTCGCCAAGGATTGGACGCTCAGGGCTTCACTGACGTAGGCATTCTCGCTTATTCAGCCAAATACGCTTCAGCTTACTATGGTCCCTTCCGCGACGCCCTAGCCTCCGCTCCCAAATTTGGCGACAAGAAGACTTACCAAATGGATCCTGCCAACGCACGGGAAGCTCTCACCGAGGTAGAACTCGATATCGCCGAAGGTGCGGATATGGTCATGGTCAAACCCGCTCTCGCCTATCTGGATATCATTCACCAAGTTAAGGCTAACTGCAACGTTCCCGTTGCTGCGTATAATGTAAGTGGTGAATACTCAATGATCAAAGCTGCTGCCCAGCTCGGCTGGATCGATGAGAAAAAAATCATGATGGAAACATTGCTGAGTATCAAACGAGCAGGTGCCGATCTGATTCTTACCTATTTTGCCAAAGATGTCGCGTTGATTTTGCGGCACAAATAGGCGACCTGTGTAACTTGTCTTCATCTCGACTGCAAGATCCGATCCCTTTGGGCGATTGCCATAGCCAACAGGGATCGCTAAACTTTGCAGGTAACAAGGGCATAATGAAGTAAGCATTGGCAACCAAGCTCCCGCCACTATCTCGATCTGCTAAACCGTTGGGTTTCCCAAGCGTGCGCAAATCACTATCCACTAGCCACAGACTGACATATGGCAGCGACAAATTTTCGAGACTACTACGCGCTCTTAGGGGTGAATAAGAACGCTAGCGCAGATGAGATCAAAAAAGCCTATCGGCGACTAGCGCGGAAATATCATCCAGATCTCAATCCTGGCGATAAAACTGCCGAAGCAAAATTCAAAGACATCACCGAGGCAAATGAAGTGCTCTCGGATGTCGATAAACGCACCCAATACGATAGGTTTGGACAGTATTGGCGACAGTCCGAACAACCGCGCCCGAATACGACGCGATCGAGTGCCAGCAACAGTCCTGGGAGTGCGCCACCAGGTGACTTCAACACGGTTGATTTCGGTCAGTACAATAATTTTGATGATTTTGTCAACGAGCTGCTAGGACGGTTTAATAATTCGGGTAATCCCAATCCTGCTGGCGGAGCTAAAAGCAGCGCCAATGATTTTGGCACGAATCCCAGTGCCAGTAGTGGCAACAGTAACATCGGCGGCGATCGCGAAGCAACCATTAGTCTCTCCCTCACCGAAGCCTTTAAAGGCGTCCAAAAAAGCTTTAATCTCGGCACCGAAACCATCAAAGTGCGGATTCCTGGCGGTGCTAAAGCTGGCAGTAGAATTAGAGTACGCGGTAAAGGAAATGTCAATACTTACAGCAAGCAGCGTGGCGACTTATATCTCACTGTCGAATTGCAACCCCATCCCTTTTTCCGGCTTGATGGCGAACAACTCGTCTGTGAAGTACCAGTTACCCCCGATGAGGCAGTTCTAGGTGCCCAAATCGAGATTCCCACCCCCGACGGCATGGTCACGGTTAATGTGCCTGCTGGCGTGCGTTCCGGTCAATCTCTGCGCCTGCGCGGCAAAGGCTGGGCTAACCCGCGTGGGGAACGTGGCGATCAATTAGCAAAAATTATCATCGCTACCCCCAAAACACTCACGCCTAACGAACGCGAACTCTACGAGAAAATCCGCGCCAGCCGCACCTTCGATCCTCGCAATCATTTTAAGCAAGTTAGTCTTTGAGATGGGAGATGGGAGATGGGAGATGTAATAATTAATTGATAATTATTAATTATTAATAATTAATTATCGAACAACCGTATGAGTATCCGCATTTATGGTAATCGCGAGCTAAAAACATTGCCTGGGCTAGACACTAGACCTACTCCTGCTAAAGTTAGACAGGCGTTATTTAATATTTGGCACGGATCGATCGCGGGTTGTCGGTGGTTGGATCTCTGTAGTGGTAGTGGCGCGATGGGTGCCGAGGCGCTGTGTCGATCTGCCCAAATGGCGATCGGCATCGAACAGGCGAGTGCGGCCTGTAGTATTATTGAGGAAAATTGGCAAAAAGTTGCTATGGCAGGTCAAACCTGTCAAGTTTTGCGCGGGGATGTCATCAAACGGCTCACAGATCTGGATGGGCAAACATTCGATCGCATCTACTTCGATCCGCCCTATGCTGGGGGATTATATCAGCCAGTCTTAGCAGAGATCGATCGATTGGGGCTATTGGCGCCACTGGGCGAACTGGCTGTCGAACACAGTCCCGATCCGCAATTGAGTATTTTACCAACCTCTTTGCCGACACTCGAACTGTGTCGCCATAAGGTCTATGGCAATACCGCGCTCTCCTTCTATCGGCTCCAAAGTCTCGATCGATCGAAGATTATGTAAAGATTGGCTAAAAAAATTAGTAACGCTATGTAAACAGCCGTTTGGCTGAAGATCGCAAATTAGACGGTGGGGAATGTCTTGTCTTGACGCGCTTAACTTGGAGCGGCGCATCGAATTGGAGGTTCCCTCCCGTTTGTGTGTCAAGAGAGGGAACCTCCTGTCTTACCGCCACGTTGTGGAGGTTTCCTCCAGAACGTGGCGGCGCCAAGCGCGCGTCGCTGACTATTTACGATCCCGGCAGACTACAAACCAACTTGGTTGCCACGCTTGTATTGTAGATAGGCAGCTACAAACAAACCGCTGAGAGTAATGAAAACTAGACCGAGGACGATGCCAGCTAGTAATGGTTCTACCACGTTGAGACTCCGTATTAATTAAAATAATTTCCTCTAGCGTATCGGGTTTAGGGGGGTGGATGCAAGGGGTGTGGCGCAATTGCCCCAGTTGCGATTGACTTGGAGCGGCTAAAAACCTGTGTTCTTCAGTATTTCTACTGTAAAACTTTACAATCCGAGAAAAAGCTTAAGATATTTAAGAAATGTATCGTCAACCTTAAATTTATAGATACACTATTAGTGGCAGTACATAGCCATAGTGCCAAATCTGCATCTTAGATTCTTAATTTAACTTCACCAAAGCAGGCACGTCTTGGATATCCGACTACCTAAACTCAAGCAACCATCCGGGCAACAGATCGGGCCGCTC
>NZ_JANLWO010000165.1:0-4259 GCF_031364565.1 Chamaesiphon sp. OTE_20_metabat_361 | reverse complement strand
TTGATAAGGAATTTCTGCGTCAGATGAGTGTCCATCACCAGATGGCAACCCAGATGAGTCAGATGGTGCTAAAGACGACAAAATCGCCAAAAATTCAGACATTAGCTCAGTCCATCGTTAAGACTCAAACCGCTGAAATCGGACAGATGCAGAAATGGTATCAAAGTTGGTATAAATCTAACCTGTAAAATAACACTTCAAATTAAAGTTTATTCACCCTCTCGACTCTCTGGTCAGCTAGAGAGTTGAGAATAAAAATTAAAGTTCCGATCGGACAAATTTAATTTATTTACTGGAGCAAATACATGTCTAAAATTGGTCTTTTTTACGGTACTCAAACAGGCAAGACAGAATCGATCGCTTCGATGATTCAAGAACAACTAGGTACGGATGTTGTGGATATCTATGAAATAGCAGATGTCACAGGTGCTGATTTTGCGGACTACCAAGACCTGATTATCGGCGTACCAACATGGAATGTCGGCGAATTGTCGAGCGACTGGGAAGACTTCTTTCCCGTCTTGGATGACATTGATTTTACAGGTAAAACAGTAGCTTATTTTGGAGTTGGCGACCAAACTGGCTATCCTGATAGCTTCATGGACGCGATCGGGATTCTTGAAGAAAAAATTAGCGCACTAGGTGGGAAAACTGTTGGTGCTTGGCCGACTGATGGCTATGACTTTACTGAGTCTAGGGGGGTACGTGACGGTAAATTCATTGGTTTAGCACTGGATGAAGATAACCAAGGAGATTTAACCGAGTGGCGCATCAAAACTTGGTCGGGGCAGGTTAAACAAGCCTTTGGTATCTAATCATCATTATTTAAAGATGAATATCCCAAAATCCACAGATTGAAAACCTCACGGACGCATTTATAAATGCGATTCTCCAGAGGAGAGGCTACGCCAACGATCTGCCCACTAAAGCCACGCAGAAATATGCGCCTTTTTTAGATAAATAGTTTGACAGTTTTTGATAAGTTCATCTAGATTTCATCTGAGGCTGTCACACTGAAAGTTATGTTCTCACGGATACTTTCATGAACAAGAACGATCTGCCCCTTAAAGGCAGTCATCAATATCCCTTCACCCGTCGCAGCTTCATTCGAGGGAGTGGCATTGCCAGCGGACTGATCCTTAGTAGTGGCATTCATAGCATACTATCGAGTTGTTCGCCCCAACCTTCTGCTCCGACGAAGACACCCGCACAGAACACCGTAGCCCGCACCCCGAATCCGAAATTCATTCCCGATCTGGAAATTAACCTTCAGGCTGCACCAAAAACGGTGCAAATCTTAGCGGGACAACCAACCCAAGTTTGGTCGTATGCAGCAAGCCTAGTTAAAGGCGACCCAGCTAGCCTGACTGCCATTCCTGATAGTTATTTAGGCCCGATTATTCGCGTTCTGTCAGGTCAGCGCGTCCGGGTCAACTTTCAAAATAACTTGCCACAGGGACAATCCACGATCGTGCATTGGCATGGCTTAATTTTGCCAGAAGAGATGGATGGACATCCTCGGTTTGCGATCGATCCTGGGCAAACCTACGTCTATGAGTTTGAAGTTATCAATCGGGCAGGAATGAACTGGTTTCATCCTCATCCAGACATGCTGACAGGGCAACAAGCATACGCTGGCTTGGCGGGGTTATTCATTGTCACAGATCCAGAAGAAGCAGCTCTCAAGCTACCTACAGGTGCTTATGAAGTACCGATCGTGTTGCAGGATCGTACCCTCGATTCCAATAATCAACTTCTCTATCTGGGTAGCAAAATCGGTATGCCTCGTAATGGTGGTATGGGCGGCATGGAAGGAATGGGCGGCATGTCACAGGGTAACTCCAGTCAGTCGAGTGAAGGCATGGATGACATGGGCGGTATGATGGGCTTCCTGGGCGAAAAGCTCTTCGTTAATGGGAAACCCGACTTTACCTTAGCTGCGGCAACGCGAATCTACCGCCTCCGCATTCTTAATGGTTCTAACGCCCGCATCTACAAGCTAGCATGGAGTAATGGCGATCCCTTGACCGTTATCGGCACCGATGGAAGCTTGCTAAGTCAGCCTGTCACTCGCAAGTACGTGATGCTGGCTCCAGGCGAACGGCTCGATGTTTGGGCAGATTTTAGCAAGCTGAAAGTTGGGACGCAACTAGCTCTCAATAGTCTGGCTTTCTCTGGAGCCAAGGATGTCGATGGGAATAATACAGGCGGGATGAGTTCTAGTAATGCCCCAGAACTTGGTGCGGCGATGACCCTATTTAACATCAAGATCGCGCGGACAGAAACAGAAACTTTGCAGCTTCCCAGCAAACTAGCCGCTCTACCCTTATTGCGTCCAGAAGATGCCACTAATGCTGCCAATCCGCGTCCGGTTGAGCTTTCGATCCAAGGGATGAAGTGGGTGATGAATGGCAAACCCTTTGAAATGAATGTGGCAACACCGCAAGAAACCGTCAAGTTAAATTCGATCGAGCAGTGGGAGATTATTAACAAACTCAACCCTGGAGCGATGATGGATGCCAAGGGGATGGCGCATCCCATCCATTTCCACGGCGTGCAGTTTCAAGTCATTAGTCGCCAAGTGTTGCCAGAACTTGCCGCCGGATGGAAAACAGTCAAGGATGGCTATGTGGATGAGGGTTTGAAAGATACTGTGATGGTGATGCCAGGTGAGCGCGTCAAGCTGCTAATGAAATTTGAGAATTATAGCGGCTTATTTACCTATCATTGCCATAACTTAGAACATGAAGATGCTGGGATGATGAGAAATTATCGAGTCAGTATTTAAAGATTATATACATTCAAACAAAAGAGTTAATTAAGATGACTAACCGCAAATCTCTTCAGCTTCGCCAATTGCATCGGACGATCGCACCAATTATGGTACTGCCACTGCTACTCTCAGCTATTACAGGCTCGATTTACCAAATTACAGACCTGTCTGGAAAAGAGGTGAAATGGCTATTGGAAGCCCATAAGGGTAACTTTGGTTTTATAAAACTAGAAGCTATCTATCCATTTCTCAATGCCCTAGGTTTACTCGCCTTGCTTGCTACTGGAACTTCGATGTTGTTACAAACGCGGCGGACTCCAAGACGACGGACAGAAGAAGATTGATAGCGCGGTCGGATCGATCGCACAACTGAGGTGAAATAATATGGAAGATCTAAATCTAAAACTCAAAGGGATGAGTTGTGCCTCCTGTGCGAACAATATCGAGCGGGCAATTCAGAATGTGCCAGGGGTAGTAGAAGGTAACATCAATTTTAGTAGCGATCGAGCAACCGTGCGCTACGATCCCAAACAGACTAATCTCAATATTATTACCAAAGCCGTTGTTGATATTGGCTATGAAGCACAAATTATCCCAGCAGATCTGGGTATTGAAGATGACACCGGAAATAGGGCGCAACCACAAGAAGAACGAAATCTTCAGCGCAGAGTTTTAATCGGTGCAATTCTCAGTGTTCTGCTCGTCATCGGCAGTCTCAGCCATTTCAATCTCACACTTCCGTCCTGGTTAGCTAGACTGGAAAATCCTTGGTTACAGCTAGCTTTAGCATCACCCGTACAGTTTTGGGTTGGTAGAGAATTCCAAATATCGGCTTGGAAGGCATTTCGTCACCGTACTGCCGATATGAATACCCTCATTGCGCTCGGTACGAGTATCGCTTTTTTCTATTCACTTTGGGTGACGATCGATCCTCGTTACTTTACAACACAAGGATTATCCGCAGAAGTCTATTATGAAGCGACTGCGATGATTATCACTTTGACGCTGTTGGGACGGTGGTTGGAAAATCGTGCAAAAGGAGCCACATCGTCAGCGATTCAAGCATTGATGGGATTACAGGCAAAAACAGCACGGGTGGTGCGGGATGGTAGAGAACTTGACATCCCGATCTCCGAAGTCGCCCTTTCAGATATTGTCGTAGTACGTCCTGGTGAAAAAATCCCTGTCGATGGTGAAGTGGTATCTGGATATTCCACCGTGGATGAGTCGATGCTCACGGGCGAAAGTTTTCCCGTTACCAAACAAGTCGGCGATGAAGTTGTCGGTGCAACCCTCAACAAGATGGGTAGCTTTCAGTTTCGGGCGACGAAAATCGGCAAAGATACTGCCCTGGCGCAGATTGTCAAATTAGTCCAACAAGCCCAAAATTCTAAAGCCCCAATCCAAAAACTCGCCGATAATATCACTGGCTGGTTCGTTCCGGTAATTTTAGCGATCGCAGTTATCACCTTTGTCGTCTGGTTTC
>NZ_JANLWO010000161.1:0-1753 GCF_031364565.1 Chamaesiphon sp. OTE_20_metabat_361 | reverse complement strand
CTAGTATGCCCGTAAATTACCCTCTCTCCACCACTTGTGACTATGAATTTACCAAACTCCATCACACTTTCGCGACTGCTGGGCTTGCCTGTGGTAGTTTATTGTCTTTATAGCGATCGGATCGGCATCCGGTGGCTGGGGTTTGGGGTGTTTATCGTAGCGGCACTAACTGACTGGTTGGATGGCTATCTCGCCCGAAAGTTAGATTTAGTCACCGATCTGGGCAAAATTCTCGATCCGCTGGTAGATAAGTTACTAATTTTGATTCCGTTACTGGTGCTGATCGATTTACATCTAGTCCCCGCAGTCGGCGTCTGTCTGATTTTGGCGAGAGAATTGACGATCGCTGGGTGGCGCGTCGGGCAAGCGCAGATTAGTGGTGCTAACATCTGGGGCAAGCTCAAAACTGTCAGTCAAATTGTCGCTGTGGCGATCGCGATCGCCCCAATTTCATCAGCACCGCTACCGTGGCGGATCGAGAATTGGCATTTTTATGGATTAGTAGCTTTTTGGGTAGCGGTGGCTTTGACTCTCATATCTGGCTTGGTATATATTTTCCCAGCAAAAACTCAACCCTAGCGGGGACTGTAGCCTTAAATACCAAAAAGTTATCCTCTGAAAAAAGTGAAAGTAGCGATCTTAATATTTACTTAATAAATTCGCAAATAGGGAGATAAATCTGGCTCTAAAACATACCCTGACTGACTTGCGAGCCGCGATCGAGTCAAAATTTTGCCGATCGCGACTCGAACCGACCGCACATCTTCCTGAGATTTACCTTTACAATAGGTAACAGTAAGAGACCTAAACCGAAAAACGATCGTACTCAACCGCTCTCAAGTTGGTTAGTAGATCTCGGGAGATGGGCTACATCGTTCTTGGAGTAAGCTATCTGATGGATTATATCGAAAGAGTGCTCGAAAAGTTGAAGCACTGGGCAGGCAAACTGATCGAAGCGATCCTCGGCCCAGAAATGCAGCCAGAACCTGAATTGATTCCCATCCCTGTCGATGACAGAATGCGGAGATCGCGATAGTCGGGATCTAAAATTAGCAGATGATGACCGATCGTGCTGGGGATCTGAGCATACTAATCCTGCATGGGCCAAATCTTAACTTGTTAGGGTTGCGAGAGCCAGGAATTTATGGTGCATCGACATTGGCTCAGATCGATGCCCAGTTGGTAGAGTTGGGTAACTCTCTAGACACGACGATCTCGTCGCTCCAATCCAACCATGAAGGTACGCTGGTAGATGCGATTCATGAGGCTCACGATCGCTACGACGGCATTGTGATTAATGCTGGAGCATATACGCACACTAGTATTGCTATTCGGGATGCGATTTCAGCGGTGCAGATGCCGACAGTGGAAGTACATCTAAGTAATATTTACAAGCGCGAAGAATTTCGGCACCATTCATATCTAGCGGCGATCGTTATCGGTCAGATTAGTGGTTTTGGGGCGCATAGTTATCAGTTAGGGTTGCAAGCCCTAATCGTGCATTTACGGCAATTAAGAGCCACCAGCGGCGGCTGAAGTGCCTCTCTAGTTCCCCCTAAAGCCTAAAGCCTTCCTACTAAACCCGATCGTGAGGCACATAGCCAACCCAAGCGGGAGTGCCGCTCAAACCGCTGTGGGGATTGCTATCTTGAGCTGAAGGAGAGCGCGGTAAAATGAACGAAAACGTGCTGCCCTCACCTAAAACACTCTCGACCCAGATATGACCGCCATGTTGCTCGATGATACTGCGACA
>NZ_JANLWO010000467.1:0-16313 GCF_031364565.1 Chamaesiphon sp. OTE_20_metabat_361 | reverse complement strand
CTTCCATCCTGTCAGGGATTCCATTACTAACAGCAGATGAAAAAATAATCGCTTATCCTGCTGTACTCACACTTTAGCCGAGCATCAATTGAAAATTTTCAACCCTTCCCCCGTCTCCCTACATCGCGCGATCTGGATCGGCATTCCCGTTGTCATCGGACTCAATTTCTCAGTACTATCTGCATCCGCCCAAACCAATCCTCCCGCACCGCCGCAGATCGAGCGATTGCCCCAGCCGATTCCGAGTACTTTACCCGTCCAACCAGTCCCCCTGACACCGCCGAGGGCAACACCTCCAAACCTGCCGACACCAACGACAGAGCGAATTAAAGTACTTAGATATGAAGTAATCGGGAGTACGGTATTTAGCGATCGAGAATTAGCAAAAATCACCCAACCATTTATCGGTGAAGTCACATTTGATAGACTCCAAGCTGCTAAAAATGCGATCGAAAAACTGTATCTCGATCGCCAGTATCTCACTAGTGGCGCATATATTCCCACCGGACAGACACTCGCGATCGATGGTGCGGTAGTGAGGATTCAAATCGTGGAAGGCAAGCTCGAAGATATCCGAGTTACGGGTACCAAACGGCTCAACCCCGAATACATTCGATCGCGGCTAGCATTGGCCACCAGCCAGCCCTTGAACAACGACCGCCTGATTGAAGGATTGCGATTGTTGCAGCAAGATCCGCTAATTGGGAGCATCGCCGCCGAACTATCTAGCGGCATCCAACCCGGTACCAATCTCCTCGAAATTAAAGTTACCGAAAATCCAACTTTTACGAGTGAAATTGCCACAAATAACTACCGTCCGCCGAGTATCGGCAGTTGGCAACGTCGGGGTCAAATTAGCGAAGCCAGCCTCACCGGATGGGGCGATCGGGTCATTCTTGCCTATAGTAATACCGATGGTAGTAACGGAATCGATGTCAGTTATACCGTGCCTCTGAGCAACTCCCAGACCACTCTGAGCGCCAATCTGGGTGGGACTAATAGCCGGATTATCGAAGAACCCTATCGCTCGCTCGATATTACCACCAATTCTCGCTATGCCGAAGTCAGCGTCCGCCAACCCCTGTTGCGTCGCGCCCAGCAAGACTCTACCCAAGAATTTGCGCTGAGTCTGACTGGCTCTAAATTAGAGAGTACGAGTGCGCTGGGGAATACACCCTACCCGCTCAGTCCCGGTGCCGATAATAACGGGCGAATTGGGGTTTCAGCCCTGCGGTTCGGGCAAGAGTATACCTACCGAGATAGTCGATCGGTTTTGGCATTTAGGAGTCAGGTAAATGTCGGGTTTGGTGCCTTCAATGCAACGATTAATAATGATGCTCCCGATAGTCGATTTGTGTCCTGGCAAGGGCAAGGGCGCTGGCTGAAACAGTTGGCAAGGAATACGGATTTAATTATTCAGGGACGGGTGCAATTGGCAGATCGATCGCTAGTTGCGCTCGAACAGTTTTCGGTGGGCGGACAAACTACAGTGCGCGGCTATCGTCAGGATGCTTTACTCGCGGACAATGGTGCATTTGCTTCGATAGAGTTGCAATTACCGATCGGGAATGGCAATAATAGTGTCTTCCAAGTTGCCCCATTTATCGATGTGGGAACAGTGTGGAATAATACTAATCGTGCAAACCTTGGCGGAAATACGCTGCTTTCTACCGGGTTGGGATTGCAATGGCGCAGCGATAATCTCAGTGCGCGGATCGATTGGGGAATTCCTTTAGTTAATGCTGCGGTTCAAAAAAACTCATGGCAAGATAACGGCTTGTATTTTTCCCTGCGCTATTTCCCCTAACTTAAACTATCGATTTATTCTCATGCGCCGCGATACTATTTTTTATCGACTTTTCCAATCGTCTGTGAAATGAAATAGAGTATTTGCGTTTAACATACTATAATGTTAAAGATGCAAAAAGCTTTTAAATACCGCTTTTACCCAACCACCGAGCAAGAATCTATCTTGCGGCGGACGATGGGATGTTGCCGTCTAGTCTATAACAAGGCTTTGGCAGAAAGAACGGAAGCATGGTATCAAAGGCAAGAGCGAGTTGACTATGTGAAAACGTCGTCGATGCTTACTCAATGGAAAAAGCAAGAAGACCTTGACTTTCTCAATGAGGTTAGCTCCGTACCGCTCCAGCAGGGATTGAGACACCTTCAAAAGGCGTTTGGCAACTTCTGGGCTGGACGAGCAAAGTATCCTAACTTTAAGAAGAAGCATAGTGGCGGTAGTGCTGAATTTACAAAGGCAGCTTTCCGATGGAAAGACGGTCAAGTATTTCTGGCTAAATGTACTCAAGCCTTGCCGATTAGGTGGAGTAGAGATTTGCCCGAAGACTGTGAGCCATCCACTATTACCATTAAGTTGGAAGCTAATGGTCGCTGGTTTGCTTCCTTGCTGGTGGATACCAATATGGCCCAATTGCCTAAGTCCGATAAGTCTATCGGACTAGACGTGGGGATAACCAGTTTGATTGCCACCAGTAACGGCGATAAAATTGCTAATCCCAAACACTTTAAACAACTTCGCAAGAAGTTGAAACGAGTGCAAAAGGTGTTGTCTCGTAAGCAAAAAGGGAGTAACAACCGATATAAAGCGAGAGCGCAAGTGGCTAGAGTCCACGCTGCCATGACCGATGCTAGGAAAGATTTTTTGCACAAGCTGACAACTCAACTGGTTCGTGAAAACCAAACGATCGTAGTTGAGGATCTAGCTATCACAAACATGGTCAAGAACCATAAACTTGCCCTTGCTGTCTTCGATGCTAGTTGGGGCGAATTGATTTGTCAACTCGCTTACAAATGCGAGTGGTATGGGCGAGAACTGATTAAAATTGACCGATGGTTCCCAAGCTCTAAAAGGTGCGGAAATTGCGGGCATATCGTAGATAAGATGCCATTGAATATCAGAGAGTGGGAATGTCCTAAATGTGGAACTAACCATGACCGCGATATCAATGCAGCACATAATATTTTGGCGGCTGGGCTAGCCGTTTCAGTCTGTGGAGCGACCGTAAGACCAGAACAGAGTAAATCTGTGAAGGCTGGTGCGAAACCCCGAAAGGGAAAGAAGCAGAAACCTTAGTTGCGAAGCTAGGGAATCCCCGCCCGTTCTACGGCGGGGTGGATGTCAAAAGTTTAACAATCTAACTTCGCAACTTTACTTTATAAAATTCGATCGAGATTGAGGATGAATCCAGGCAGCACGTCTCCACAATCGATTGCCAAAGGCAGGTCTTCGACCAACGAGCTTGGAGCTGGCAGAATTTCAACTTCTCTACCTAGCCGATAGATTTCCACCTGACGATCTTGAGAATTAATTAATAACCCTAACCGCACGCCATTATCTCGATATTCAACCATTTTGGCTTGTAATTCTGGCAATTTATCCGTGCGCGAACGTAGCTCAATGATAAAATCTGGAGCCAGCGGCGGAAACTTTTGGCGATTTTCTTCAGTTAAAGCATTCCACCTCGATAACTCTACCCAAGCAACATCAGGCGATCGTTGGCTACCTAGTGGGAGCTTGAAAATCGTCGAAGAACTAAATACTTTTCCTAACTCAGCAGTTCGGTTCCAAATAGTGATATCTGTTCCTAACTCTAGTTCCTTGTTTCCACTTTCTCCGCCTACTGGTGACACGACAATAAGTACTCCGGCTGCGGTTAATTCGAGCGGTTGTTCGGGATTGGCGATACAGAGGTGATAAAACTGCTCATCAGTGAGTTGGAGAGTGCTGAGATTAAGGGGCAGTGTGTCTGGAATATTCGAGTAAGCGACGGTCATAAAACCTCCAATCGTTTGCCGGAATTAGCTTTGGACTATTGAGCGTATTTAAATTATACCGAATTGGTAGTTGCTGTAGCTTACAATATACTTTCCCAAGGAAAATTAATTCAGCAGTGCAATCCGATCGATGACCAAAAAACGGCATATTCTCTCTTTATTATTTCCGGTTGGGAGTACTATATCCAAGCGATTAGGATACTTTTTCATATCGGTAACGATCGCAGTAATTCACGTCCTCTATGGGGTTAGCAATGTCCGAGCAGCTACTCCTGCTGCCTTAATCCAGCAGGGTAAAATGGCATACGATCGCGGGGATTTTCCGACTGCACTAAAAATCTGGGATCGAGCAGAAGCAGGCTATCGTCTGGCGCGAGATCCCGTGGGAGTTGCTGGGAGCCAGCTCAATCAATCGCAAGCCCTCGTCGCGATGGGACTCGATCGCCGCGCTTGTAAGCTTTTAACGGGGACTGTGGGCGTGAGTGAGGGTACCTGTGAAGCGGAGATTCCCACGAACTTTGGGATGGGGCAGACTAATTTACCGCCTGCTTTGCAAGCCTCCGCGATCGAGAAATTGGGGGATGTATTACGTCTATTGGGAAATTTGGATGCGGCGCAAGTGACGCTATCGCAAGCGCTTGAAGTTGCCAAACCATTGAGCGCGGCGGATCGATCGCCGATTTTAGTGAGTATTGCCAACACATTGAGAGATTTGGGGAATCGCGATCGCGATCGAACGGATCGACTGCAACCGCCTGCTAGCAATCAGTTTACTTGTCCGATGCAGCCGACGGGCAGTTTACCCGCTACGACATATTATCAATACGCGATCGCCTGTTATCAACAAGCACGAACTCTTACCGCCGATATCGACGCACTGAGTCTCCAAGTAGACATCTCGGACTGGCTGCGCCACCGAGCGGAGACTGGAAATATTGCCGATACTTGGCAAGCGCAATTCGATCGAACTGAGTTAATCAAGCAAATCGAGCGGCAACTAGCCAATCAACCCCATACATACGAAAGCTTTAGCCAAAGGATTAATCTGGCTCGGAGTTTAGCCCTGGCAAATCCACCTCAATGGGAAGCCGCTCAATCGCTGCTCGACGACGTAATTAGGCGATCCACTCTAGAACCTCAAAAATCGATTTTGACCACTGCTACTGGGACGCTGGGGTGGCTCTACGAGCAACAACAGCAGTGGTTGCCAGCGGTCGCATTTACCCAACAGGCGATCTCGCTGGCTGCTGCGCCTGGGAACGATCGTCAATATCAGTGGGAATGGCAATTAGGGCGAATTTTACAGCATCAAACCCAACCAGATTTTAGCAAATCTCAAGCAGCTTACGATCGAGCGATCGCCGCTTTGACTACCACGCGTCGCAATCTTCAGATTGTCAATCCCGACGCTCAATTTTCCCTCCGCGATAATGTCGAGCCACTGTACCGCGAATCGATCGATCTGAGCTTGCGTCACCAGCCAGATCTAGGTAAAGTTGTCGATCGAGTCAATGCGCTCAAATTGGTAGAACTAGAGAACTTTTTGCAATGTCAACTCGGCGAGTATAAACCGATCGAACGGTTTGCGAAAGATCGTGGCGCGGCAATATTTTATCCGGTTATTTTAGCCGATCGATTGGAAGTAATTTTGCAGTTACCGGATGATAAGTTGCAACGGTTTGTCGTCCCTGTCAGGCGCAGTGAATTAGAACGGACGATCGCCCAGTTTCGGCAGAATTTAAATCAACCTCAATACGGTTGGAATGACACCGCCGCCTCCCAACTGTACGAATGGTTGATTCGTCCCGCCCTACCATCTCTGACTCCTGCTACCACACAGCTAGTATTCGTGATGGATGGGGCATTGCAAAATATCCCAGTGGCGGCATTGTACGATCGATCGCGTCAAGAATATCTGATCGATATTTTTCCAGTCGCGGTCACGCCAGGACTCCAAATTCTTGGTGCAAAGCGAGCTGTAGGCAACAGTCCCAGTATTCTCATCGGTGGCTTAACCAGTAACTCGGCAAGCGTTGCCAATAGTAAGCGCGGAGATATTTATGAACCATTAGCCTACGCCGTCGATGAAGTGCAGGCAATTAAATCTCGCTTTGTTACAGCCACCGCATTAGTCGGACGGGATTTTACCCCCGCAAATCTCCAGCGTGCGCTGGCGGGTAACTCTTATTCGATGATTCATCTGGCTACCCACGGGCGATTTAGCTCCGATCCGCGTCAGACTTTTATCGTGACTGAGGGGGGACGCTCGCTCGATCTCAATCGCTTGAGAGCGCTTTTAAAGCAAGATGCCAGTGCGATCGATCTGTTGGTATTGAGCGCCTGCGAGACGGCAGCAGGAGACAGGCGGGCGGCGCTCGGCTTGGCGGGGACGGCGATTCGGAGTGGTGCGGGGAGTACTATAGCTTCGATGTGGTCGGTGGACGATCGCGCCACGGCTAAGTTGATGCAGCACTTTTATGGTAGTATCACTCAGCCCGATCGAGTCAGTAAGGCGGAAGCATTGCGGGTAGCGCAACGGGCGACTCGACAGCAGTATTCACATCCTTACTATTGGGCTTCGTTTGTCTTGGTGGGTAATTGGTTATGACTTGATATAGATCTCCCTTAGTGGTGACAATAACGACATCGCATGTTTCTGATTTTTTCATAATTGCTAACGAGTTTAAATATGAGGTTCAGTTCGACTCCGCTCGCTGAGCGGAGCCGAACTGAACCCAACACTGCTACTCTAAACAGTTATTGAGACTTTGCATCAGGAAAAGTTTATCGAGTTTGCGACCGATTAAGACTATTTGATTCTGCGGTGGAGTCGTCCATTCACTATCATCGATCGAGAAGCGTTTACCACTCAGTTGGAATACATGTCGGAGTGGACTTTCATCAAACCAAAGAATTCCTTTTGCTCGGAATACATTTTCTGGTAGTTGATAATCGAGAAACTGTTGAAACTTTTTCAACACAATTGAGCGATTGCTTTGAAAGGATACTGACATAAAGCCGTCATTATTCAGATGCTGAGAACCCGATTCAGAATTTGCTAAACTTTCATTAAAAAAACCTGGATCGGCAAGATTGGTATCGAGCAGCAGAGATAGTGGAACTATGCTATGTGTCGATCGTAAAATTCGCGCTCCTTCTTTAACAGACTTCAAAAAGTCTTCGACCTTATTTGCTTTTTCCTCAGAAACTAAATCGGTTTTATTGAGGATAATAATATCGCCACAAAAGATCTGGTCGATCGCCACATCGCTGTTATAGTGTTCGCTCGGTGTAAAAGATTCCGCATCGACGATAGTAACGATCGAATCTAAATGTGTAAAATCTCGTAACTCGGTACCTAAAAACGTCATGGCGATCGGTAATGGATTGGCAACACCTGTCGTTTCAATTACCAGATAATCAATTCGATCGCGTCGAGTCAAGATCCGATATACAGCATCAGCAAAATCATCATTAATCGTGCAGCAGATACAGCCATTCGTCAGTTCGATCGTGTTTTTATTATCGTCATCATTGCCAACTTTAACTAATAATTGACTATCGATGTTAATCTCCCCAAATTCATTGACTAAAACAGCAACCTTATAGCCCTCAAAATTTTGAATTATATGATTGAGCAGTGTAGTTTTACCGCTACCCAAAAATCCCGTCACGATCGTTACAGGCAACTTTCGCGGTGGTGCATCGAGTGTGTCTAGCATAAATAAATTGAATATTAAAAAAAGATACTTTTGCTATCTGAAGTCGGTTTATCTTATCCCAAAGACACTAACACGCAAGTCGGGTGGACTTCGTTTAGAGATCTGAATCCCCCAAACCCCCTTAAAAAGGGGGATTTAGCGGCTCCCGCACGCCTCTGTTCCCCGACGGTTTAGGGAGACAAGACAGGGGGATTCCCACCAACTTCGCTTATTTCTAAAGATGTCGGTATACACCCCAAAACCCCTAATGAAAAGATGCCCGATGACGAATGAGATCCATAAACTCCTGACGAGTTTTAGCCTCCTCCGCAAACACACCCTGCATCGAACTCGTCACAGTCCAAGAACCAGGCTTCTGCACCCCGCGCATCACCATACACATGTGAGTTGCTTCAATCACTACCGCCACCCCTTGTGGCTTTAACAACCCCTGAATTGCATTAGCAATTTGGGAAGTCAATCGCTCTTGTACTTGCAACCGACGGGCATACATTTCACAAATCCGAGCAATTTTAGACAAACCAATCACCTTCCCATTTGGGATATACGCAACATGAGCGCGTCCGATAATCGGTAAAATATGGTGTTCGCAAGAGCTAAATAGATCGATATCTCGCACCAATACCATTTCATTTGCATCTTCATGAAATACTGCTCCATTGAGCAATTCATCCAGCGATTGATTGTAGCCAGAAGTCAGGTATTTAAGAGCCTTAACGACTCGTTTGGGAGTGTCGAGCAGCCCTTCTCGATCTGGATCTTCACCTAGCCCGATTAGCAGTGTTCTTACTGCTTGCTGCATCTCTGCTTCAGACACGGGAGGTTTGGATTCAGTACTAATGAGCTGCTTACGCATATCGTCAGGTGAAATAGATAATGTCATTTTGAATGTTAGGTTGACTAATTAAAGATTGAAGATTGAATTGCAATGTTAAGAGTTAAGCAAAACAATCCGTTAAATGCTGTCGAAGATTATCGGCATCTAAATTGCGCCCAATGAACACAAGCTGATTTTTAGGTGCAGATTGCCACGGCTCACCATTGAGATTGAACCGCGCACCACTAAGTTGAAAAATGTGCCGATCTTCACTATTGGTAAACCATAAAATTCCTTTGGCTCGAAAAACTTCTGAAGGTAGATGCAGTTGCAGGAACGTTTCAAATTTCTTGACATCAAAAGGACGATTTCCTTCAAATGCGATCGAGACAAAACCATCATTATCTAAGTGACTAGAATGGTGATGATGGTGCTCGTGAGCATGATGTTCGTGACTGTGAGAATCGTGTTTTTCATGTGCATGTGCATGTTCGTGTTGATGAGCCTCATGAGATTCATGACTAGCGTGTTCGCGAGCATGATGTTTATGACTATCTTGCTTAGATTGCTCGATTTCTTCTTTAACTAAATTTGCATAATCATTTGGGGTATTGTACTCTACATCCAAAACTAGATTGAGGGGTACTTTTCCATGTTCGCTATGCAGGATTCTCGCACCTTCTTTGACAGACTTAATATAAGTCTCCACACTCAAAACCTTCTTGGCACTTGCCAAATCTGTCTTGTTTAAAATCGTAATATCAGCATAGGTAATCTGTTTGAATGCTGCTTCACTATCAAAATGTTCTGGTGTGAATGTTTCTGAATCTACCATCGTCACGATCGAATCCAATCGCGTCATATCCCGTAGCTCTGTCCCCAGAAATGTCAAAATAATCGGCAACGGATCGGCGACTCCAGTAGTTTCAATTACCATGTAGTCAACCTTATCTTCCCGCTCCAACACTTTGTAAACTGCTTCTACTAAATCCTCATTAATGGTGCAACAGATACAACCATTACTCAGCTCTACCATCCCTTCATCGATCGATACAAGTAGTTGACTGTCGATATTAATGTCACCAAATTCATTGACTAATACGGCAACCTTTAAACCCTGTCTATCGCTCAAAATATGATTTAGTAGCGTAGTTTTACCACTACCTAGAAAACCAGTAATAATCGTCACAGGCATTCCTCGTTTGGGAATTTCGAGCTTAGCTGTGGCTGGATGCGTTATTGTTTGGGTCATGTAGATTTATTAAATTAAATAGCAAGGCATTCAGTTAATTGCATTCTAATCGCCTCAGCGTTCAAGTTTCGTCCGATAAATACTAGTTGATTAGCATTGGGTGGCGGCGAACGATTGGCAAATTTTCCTACAGGAATGCTTTTCATTTCATACCTTTTACCACTCATTTGCAAGACATGACGCAATTTACTACCCTGAAATTTGAGCATACCTTTAGCTCGATAAATATCTGAAGGTAATCGGTCGAGAAAGTCCTGAAACTTAGGTAGAATTAGCGGGAGATCGCTCTCAAATGAAACTGCGATGAATCCATCATTTTCTAGATGATGAGAATGCTCGTGACTCGATTTGGACGATCTGAGAGTAGTATTAACTCCCACATCTAGAATTAATGGTAATGATACTCGCCCATGTTGAGTAGTAATAATTCTAGCTTTTGGGGCGATCGATCGAATATAATTATCCAACTCATTGACAACTTCAGCAGTAACTAAGTCGGTCTTATTTAACAGAATAATATCGCCAAAAATCAGTTGGTTTAATGCAGCTTCACTATGATAATGCTCAGATGTAAATGATTCTACATCTACCACCGTCAGCACCGCATCAAGCCTAGTCACCTGCTGTAAATCTGTCGTGGTAAAACTCCGTACAATCGGCAATGGATCGGCAATTCCTGTCGTTTCAATTACCAGATAATCGATCGATTCAGTCCGACTTACAATAGCCCAAAGCGCATCAACTAAACTTTGATTAATCGTACAGCAAATACAACCATTAGCTAATTGCACCATGTTTTCATCCACCGCTACCAATAACTGTGAATCGATATCGATGTCTCCAAACTCATTTACAATTACAGCAACTTTCAAACCCTGCCGATTATTGAGAATGTGGTTGAGCAGTGTTGTTTTACCACTCCCCAGAAAACCCGTCACGATCGTCACAGGTATTTCAGCTTGAGACTTCAACACTGAATCTAGACAACTCTGTGCGACTAAATTGGACATACTTGTCTCCTTAATGCGAATAAGTCTCCGTCAAGTGACAAACTAATGCTCTCTTTTGCATCATCTGATAAATATTGTAAAACCCATTAGCACGAGAGGGAGTCAGGCTGACATCTAGTCCAGTTTGTTGAATAAAATGCGGTGTTAATTCCATGATTTCGGTAGGAGTCAACCCATCCAATCCTGCCACTAATAAACCTACCAATCCCTTCGTGATTTGGGCATCGGAATCGCCCTGAAAACTGACCTTTCCCGCAGCAACCGTCGCAATTACATAAACTTGCGATGCACAGCCGCTAACTCGGTTCTTAGGGATTTTCTGGTCTTCGGGGAACGGTGGAAGCCGTTTGGCAAATTGCAGCAGGTACTCATACCGCCGTTTTGACTCGGATATTTGTTGGAAACGTTGGATGATTCGCTCCAATGCGGGTGGTAGTGGCTGGGAGAGTGGCGACATATCAATCTGAGGCGAACCATTCTGAAAATAATGATAATCATTATCATGATATCGGATCTTCGCCTAATTTAACAGATAGAATGATAATCGCCTCTGGCATTCCCATCAGGTAGACCTACGAGGAGGACATCGATCGATCGATATGTCGCCACTAGGTCTGTTTTCGATCGAGTCCACATGCTTGCAAGTAAGTAAAAATTGCCCGAGACAGTGAAGACCAGTTGCGGGTCTAGCACGATCTCCCAATGTTGCGATCGCAATTTTAGCTCTTGGTTTTGTCAGTATGAAGTAAATGGTACCTAAATCGATCGATTGTTTGGTAATTTAATCATACTCAAAGCTCTTTCGATTGGTACCGCGATCGAGCTAAATTATAGTCACACATCTTCTAGACGTTCGATTCTATAATAAAGTTTGCTGACATAATCTATTCCCATAAATTTGACTCGATCGATGCCGACTAAAAAGCTCTTTAAAATTTTAATTTCTTGCCTAATCTGGTGGCAAATCGCCACTCAGCCCAGCACTGCACTCATCCAGTCTAAATACTACAGCTATCGACAACCCAGCTTCGACGGTACGGGCAAAGTCTACATGGGTAGAGAAATCGCTCAGGTGATGGGACATCAAGGTGCAGGTTGGTTAGAGCGTCCAGATCGCGCTACAGAGGAACAACCCCAGCAAATGGTCGCAGCATTGGGACTCAAATCTACAGACGTTGTAGCCGATATTGGGGCAGGTACGGGCTATATTTCGCAGCTCATCGCGCAACAGGTGCCGGATGGCAAAGTATTAGCTGTCGATGTGCAGCCAGAAATGATCGAACTATTGAAACGGCGGATCGATCGAGCTAAGATCGCCAATATTCAAACCCAACTGGGTAACGAACAAAGTCCCGAACTAGCTCCCGAAAGTATCGATCTCGCCATCATGGTTGATGCCTATCATGAGTTCGGTTATCCTCAAGAAATGATGACGGGGATTGTCTCAGCACTTAAACCAGGCGGACGCATCGTGTTGACAGAATATCGCGGTGAAGATCCGAAAGTTTTCATCAAGCCACACCACAAGACTACGCAAAAACAGATCGAGCGCGAAATGAAGGCTGTAGGATTAAAGTTGCTGAAAAATGAAAGTGTTTTACCTCAGCAGCATCTCTTCTTTTTTGGTAAGCCGTAATCGATATCAACTAGATGAAAACGAACAGAGCTAAAAGTAAATAAGCAAAAAAAACTAGCTAAATAGATCGATCGACCATAGATTATAATTAGGGGACAACCAGCTATTGAGGTCGATCGAGATGGATCTCTCAGTTACTTTAGACCAAATCAAAGCCATGAGTGTTGAAGAGCGAATTCACCTCATCCAAGCTATCCAGGCTACTATTCCTGACGAGAAAACCGATCCTATCCCATTCCAGGTAGATCGAAATTTTCCAGCCGCAGCTTGGGAAAAAGCTATGCGGCAAATTGAAGCGAATCAACCACCATCGCTCGTTGGCGAAGCCTCTCCCGTGGAGAATCGATTGCTGCAATCGTGGGAAGATGAGGGTGACTCAGAAGAACACTTAGAAACTTGGGAATTCTTGCATCAAGCTTTGGATGCAGATAGAATTAGCAATCGACCCCTATTTCCATGAGCCAGATCGTATTATTAGATACTGGAATATTGGGAATGGTTACAGATCCTAAAGCTAATTCATTTACCTAAAGGTAGGCTACGCCAACGATGGAGATGTAATTCTTGCCGCTCAAGCAGTGTTAATTCAATTAGAAGGTCATAACGTCACGATCTCGACAACTAATGTCAACCATTTAAGCCGTTTTATCTCAGCAAAAACTTGGGAAGAAATTTAGCTCTATTCCAGATTCGAGCGATCGCGGAAATAGTTCGTTTACCAACAGATAGCCCCTACCGTCAAAATGCACTAGAACTATTTTCCAACTTGAAGATCGTTCTATAAAATAAACAAAATAAAGCACCAGAAGAAACGGAGTTAATGATGAATTTATCACCATTATATCTCGAACAAATCGATATTGCTACTCAAAAAGGTCGTAGTGAAGAAGGGAAATCCTTAATAATTAGAATGTTAACGCGTAAGTTAGGCACACTCGATCCTAACTCGATCGCGCTGATAAATAATCTGTCTCTAGAGAACATAGAATCTCTAGGCGACGCACTATTAGATTTCAATACCGCCACCGATTTGACAGCTTGGTTAGACAAATCGCCCAGAGGTATACAATAAGGCATAAGTTTGGACGATCGCGCCAACAACATCCTCCTCCACCCCCTGACACTCCTATGTCCACTAACACGCTCGAAATTTCACTCGAACAATATTGTGAAATGACCGTTAGTGGCATTATCGCCCCCGACGATCGCGATTCTAACAAACTAGTATTAATGACCCCCGATGGTTGTCAGTTTCGCGCTGCACCATTGGGAGATGTCAGTATCGGCGCAGGGAGCAGACAATGGCGCGTTATCCCGATTATGCAAACCGATGGGAATATTACGCGGTTGCAAATCATTGAAGAACATGCTCCTAGCGCGCTTGAAGGCGATCGATTCCTTTGTGTGGGTAGAACCAATCAAGTCAGTCGCAAGCACAATACCGTCTCGCTTAAAATCGAGCGTCCCGGCGAACCAACGATCCGTCCGACACTGTTCGATCCGCCTCCTGCTGTCAAATCTGGGCAATTGTGGCAATTTGTCGCCCAGCGCGTGGGGATGACACTGGAGATTATTTCAGCCGAACAGCTCGACAATTTAGCAGCCGCAGCGGTAACTAAATCTCTGCCCAGTGTTGCCCCTAAGACCATTCACAAGCCTCGAAATCCAGATAATGCTCGATCGAGTGAAATTAAATCGCTCGCGCTAGCAGCCCTAAATCAGGAGCTGAACGAACGGGACTGGGAACTATCCCTCACTAGAGTTAAGGAACCAACCTGGGAATGGGAAGCACAAAGTTTAGTTCCCTTAGATCTGCGTGCCAGAGTCCAGGTAAATGCGCGGACGAAGGTGGCGCGAGTTTACGCGTATCCACATCAGAGTAAGTTTGGCAGTTCGGCTACGCTCACTGATGGAGAGACGGGGGGACTGGGGGATGGGGAGACGGGAGAATTAGCAGCAGAAGGCGATAAATATCTTGACAGGTTAATTGTCACCCCATTGGGTGCAGCCAGAGGCATTGGTGCGTCTTGTTTTCGGGTGCAAATTGGGCCGTATGAAATCGTGATGGATGCGGGGACTCGCCCGAAAGGGAGCGATCCGTTACCAGCGTTTGAGTTATTAGAACGTCCTAATTTAATCCTAATTACGCACGCACACCTCGATCATATCGGCGCGTTGCCGATCTTCCATCGGGACTTTCCAGAGGTGCCGATGATTTGTACCCACGGTACGCGAGAAATCGCCCATGTGATGCTCACTGATGGTTTGAAGGTGCAGGCGGCGCAGCAAAAACAGGGTAATGAAGATTTCGGACAGGTATTTACCGCCGACGATCTCGATCGAACCCTCTTCACCCTGCAAACTCAACCCGTCGGCGTGGACTTTTCCCCCTTACCAGGATTAACCGTGCGGTTCATTCATGCTGGGCATATCGTCGGCGCAGCTTGCATCTACATGGAGTACGGCAATCGATCGATCCTCTATACGGGCGACTACAATACCACCAGCAGCCGCACCGCAGAGGGCTTGAAACTGGCCGATTTACCCCAGGCGGACATCTTAATCACCGAATCTACCTATGGCTCCGATACCCACCCTTCCAGACGCACCCAAGAGAGCGATCTGATTAAAGCGATCGTCGAAGTCGTCGCGAATGGTGGTAATGTCTTAATTCCCGCCTTTGCACTCGGACGCGCACAAGAGATTATTCTCGCCATCCGCACCAGTGCCCTATTCCATAGCGTCAATGTCCCCGTCTACATCGATGGCTTAGTCCGCGAAGTCACCGACTTATTCCAAACGCAACTAGAATTACTCCCCGCCGCCGTCCAAAACTTCGCCAAAACCCAGTCCCCCTTCTTTAGCGAAAAATCCTCACCACGCATCATCTCGATCGCCTCCCATAAAGAACGCCCCCTCGCGATCGCCCACCCGTCAGTAATTATTGCCAGTTCCGGCATGTTGACGGGTGGAGCGAGTATCGGCTACGCTAAAATCTTATTAGAACGGGAAAATGCCGCCGTTTTTATCTCCGGCTATACCGACGAAGAATCCCCAGGACGCTTTTTGCAAAGCCTAGAGCCAGGAAGCGAAATCGAACTCGACGGAACCCCGCTCACAGTCAGAGCCAAGATTCAACGCTTCAATCTGTCCGCTCATGCCGATCGAGTCGGAATTACCCAAGTCATCCACCGCGTCAATCCCCAACACCTGATCCTAATTCACGGTTCCCCATCCGCCCTCCACGAACTCTCTCGCGCTGGCGACTTGCGGGATAAATATTGGATTCACATCCCCGAAGTTGGCGATACCATTACCTTCGGCGAAGCACCCGAACACCTCTCCAAAGCCCAAGTAGCACGCGTAGATGCGGGACAAGAATTTGAAGTCGAAATCGAAGCCGAATTCGATGGTGCGTGGCTGCGAATTGCCGATAGCGTTCTCGAAGATCCCCGCTGGCAACATTTAGCCGCAACGGGGTTACTTTCTGCTAAATGGACTAAAGGCGGATTGATGCTCAAACCCGCCAGTCATAAGTCGATGGCGGTGGAAAGTGCGATCGCCAGTGGTATAGATTGTTGTGCGGTATGTGAGTTTTTCGATGGTTATCTCTGTCGCGGGGAAGAAAGTCCCCTATATAAACGCGATATCGATGGCGCGTGCCCAGGCGGCGCTGTTGGCGCCGCTGTCGTGATGCACCAGCACCATGTAGCGGCGCCAGCTGCGCAGCATGAATTCCACTACCCAGGCAGGCGGCAGCGGCCCTTCGGTTTCGGCGATGGTAGTTCGTAAGGCGGCGCTGGCGGCCTGAATATCGTCGCGATAGTCGGTGACCGTGGGCGCTTCGTTGGCTGTATCGATAGAACTCATGAAACTTAAAATCGCACTTGCGTCTGCTTAACGCCGCCTTGCGTGGGTGAAGACCGTCGCTGCGGACGGCGCGGAGCAGCCACGATGATCTCTTTGGCTTGCCCGCTCTGATAGCTCCGAGTATGCCCCGAAGGGCCCACTATATCCAGGTATCAACAGGGCTGATTGCTGGGTGCAGGTCTCGTTTACCGCAACGCGCAAACGCTGC
>NZ_JANLWO010000458.1:0-1730 GCF_031364565.1 Chamaesiphon sp. OTE_20_metabat_361 | reverse complement strand
CCGACGGTTTAGCGAATCAAGACAGAGGGGAGCCGGAGCCGCAGGATCTGGCGGGGTGAGGGCTGCCTGGGTTTTCGATCGCAAAACAAGGGTTTGTAAAGCGGATTTGGTATTAAAACCTAACTCAGTTACCAAATAACTTCTTCGCCGCGCGTTCGCTGCGAGCTTCGGCAGATGCCATCACTACCGCCATGTTTTCTAACATCTCACCGGGATGATTTTCTAGGACGCGGGTAGAGAGCGAAATCTTGCCATTACCTTCATCGAGATCGATAATCATCGCTTTGATTTCTTGACCGATTGTGAATAACTTCTCACAAGCTTCGACCCGATTTTGACTGACTTGTTTGATATAGATTAAACCAGTATTGCCATCGAATTCGACAAAGGCTCCAAACTGTTTAATCCCGACAACAATACCACTGACTAATTGACCTAATTCTAGTTGACTAAAATTAGCAGTGCGGGTTGCTTGGCGTTGCGAGAAGACCAACTTATTTTTCTCTTTATCGGCTTCGATAATCACACCCGGAATGCTGGTACCAACCAGGGATTCATGGTCGCGTTCGAGTAATTGCGATCGAGGAATAAAGCCGCGAATCCCCTGGAAGTTTACCGTGACACCACCCTTATTCACACCAGTTACTTTCAACTGGATCGATTCTTTATTGCTTTGAATATCACCAACTTGATTCCAGGCATATCTGACCTGTAATTGACGTTTGGAGAGCGTCACTTGTCCGTCAGCATTTTGCTCCCGAATAATCAGGAATTCTTGCTCGTCCCCAATCGGTAATAATGCCGATAGATCTGCCGATTCATCTGCGGCAACTTCCTCTGCTGGCACGAAAGCGAGGGATTTACCATTAATATCTACATACACACCATCGCTATCATAGCTGTGGATTTTACCCCGCACTAATTGGTCTTTTTCAAAACTGACGACTTCAGCATCCAAGGCTTTAGCAAAGTCGTCCATTGAAAAAATTTCGGCTGGGGTAGTTTGAGTCTTATTCATTAAATTAGGTTTGAGGTTTGAGGTATGAGAGGGTGTTTGAAAAGTCTAATTGCTTCGTTCATGGTGGGTAAATCCCCCTGCTTGGTGCGCTTCCATGGTCGGGAAACCCGACCGGAGCGCATCCGCTAAATCCCCCTTAAAAAGGGGGACTTTCATCCGGTTCCCCCCTTTTTAAGGGGGGCTAGGGGGGATTTTCTAGGGTTTGCGAGTGCTAATCTATACTTTTCAAACATCCTCTTAGAGATCGACTGAAGATCGGGCAATCGTCGTTACTCGCCAATCTCTAAGTTTAAGGCAATGGTGCCGATCGGACGCAATAGTGCCTCTACATATATTATGCCGCGCTACTTAGACAGATTTGAGTCGATCGAATAGTTCGGTCACATGTTGCCAAGCATCCTCCGCCGCAGTCGGGTGGTAACTGTCCCGTAAATCGCAACAGAAGCCGTGTTCGGCACCAGGATACTGCCAAATTTGATGGGGAATGCCAGATTGAGTCAATGCGGTGTCGATTGCGGCAATCTGCTCGGGCGGAATGCTGCCATCATCCATCCCAAAGAACAGATCTATCGTACCCGCGATCGCACTCGATCGACTCACCGATGGCTCGCCACCGCCAGGAGTCTGAGTAGTAATTCCCGCACCATAAAAGGAAGCGGTCGCGGTAATATCGGCGAGTGTTGCCGCTAAAAAAGCCACATGTCCGCCAAAG
>NZ_JANLWO010000451.1:0-4226 GCF_031364565.1 Chamaesiphon sp. OTE_20_metabat_361 | reverse complement strand
TTCCCGAACTCGGAGGTGAAACGCTCGCACGGCGACGATAGTTGGGGGGTTGCCCCCTGTCAAAATAGCTCGCTGCCAAGCTTAATCTTAAAAACAAACAAGCTCTTAACTTTACGGTTAAGAGCTTGTTTGTTTTTGTTTGATTCTTTCGGTAAGTTTCGATTTGATAGGTCTTGCGATCGTCTATGTGCTGTTACCATAAATGATGGAATTAGAGAGTCAGTTAGCAAAACTTGCAGAATTAGGTCTAGTTCTTAATCCTGAAATTACGATCGAGGATTTACTTCGCGCTGAAGATCGAGAAGCTTTTATAGCAAAGCCTTTTATGTTGCTGCTGTTTTTGCTCGGTGGTGAGGTAGAACGAAAACCTTGGGGGCGAAGGATTTGTAATCGAGTCTGGAGTTTCGATCTTGAATGTATCGCTACCACGGGAGACTATGTAAAAATTGTTCGCAAACTTTGTCTGTTAATAGGGAATGAAGATCGACTGACAGAAATTGTGGACTATATCGATCTCGAAGACGGTGAGTGCTGGTTAAAGTATACTATCGGTGACAAAAGGCAGCATTGGACAATCGAAGTTAATGATGATTGGGCGGATATGCTGGCTCTTTCGTATGTAATGGAAGATATTCAGGGTGATGGTTGTCAATTTTATGCGATCGATAGTAGTGAAGCAATGATAATACTCTACTTGGATCGATCGAGTGCTGAAAAATTAAGCGATCTTTGTAATGAAGATTTGGAGCCGCTAATTCCAGTAGAAGGTTAAGAAACATCTCGGACTATCAACATTAGTTGCAGAATCTCATATTTACGATCGGTCAATATCGATCGAGTGATAAGCTAGTAAACATTAAAATTAATTTCTTAGTGTTGTCGCTACGCAGTTTTTATTATGTACAAAAATAAATCACAGAGTTCGCTGTTTGATGTCGCTATGCCAGCGATGCTTGGGGCTGGAGTGGTTACGACAATGGCGATTGCGCAAGGACAACACCCGGCAATGGCATTGGTAATTACAGGTATTTCTACTGCGTTTGCAGTTATTTGCCATCGCTTCGATCTGATTTAGTTTTAGAAGTTATGGTCTGAAAGTTATAGATTATTGATAATGGTTTACAATTTTTAGGTTCATACTGTTAATTAAATTACTGGCTCGATCGCGAACACTTTGCCATTTTTCTTGCTGAATTTCTGACGGGGGAAATAGAGAGCCAGCGATGCCGACGGCGATGGCACCAGCATTGAGAAAGTCGGTGGCATTGGTTACGGTGACTCCACCTGTAGGAATTAGTGGAATTTGACCGATCGGCCCTTGTAGGACTTTTAAATAGTCTACTCCGCCGACTGCTTGAATGGGGAAGACTTTGATAGCAGTCGCGCCTGCTTGCCATGCGGTGATAATTTCGGTTGGGGTGAGAGCACCAGGGACGATCGGGGTTGCGGCTGAATTTGCGGCTTGAATTAAACTCAGATCGACGTGGGGTGTGAAGATGTATTTGGCACTACAGGCGATCGCGTTCTGCATGTCGGCTAAACTCAATACTGTGCCCGTACCGATCGAGCAATCTGGTAATTCGGCGTGGAGGGACTCGATTAGCTCCCAGGGTCGATCGCTGTTGGCGGTAATTTCAATGAGTTTAATGCCACCAGCGGCGACTGCGTGAGCCATTTTTCTGCCGACGTGCAGATCTGTCGATCGAATCACGGCAATTATCCGGTTCTGCTTGACAAATTTCAGCCAATCTCCTTCGTCACTGTGCATCATTTAGCGATTATCGGTTGCCGACTTGACATCATTACTATAGTCATGCACTGCCTGGGTAATAATCGCTTGTAAGTTGACGTAAGCCTTGGCAAATGGGGGCTGACGTAGGGTTAAGCCGAGTAAGTCTGCTGTTACTAGTACTTGTCCGTCACAGCCTGTACCAGCACCGATACCGATGGTGGGGATTGAGATTTTTTGGGAAATTGATGTGGCTAAATCGGCGGGGATATGCTCTAGGACGATCGAGAAAGCACCCGCTCGTTCTAATGCTACTGCGGAGGTGAGCAACCGATCGCGATCGGTTTCGGTTTGTCCCGGTTGACGGTAGCCTAATTGATGTACCGATTGGGGTGTTAAGCCGATATGTCCCATGACGGGAATCCCGATTTCTACTAGTCTGGCGATGGTTGCTACCATTGTCGGATGTCCGCCTTCGAGCTTAACTGCCTGTGCGCCTGTTTCCTTGAGGATTCTTCCTGCTGATGCGATCGCGACTTCAGTGCTAGTTTGGTAGCTCAGAAATGGCAAATCGACCACGATGAGTGCATTTTTGACACCGCGTTTGACGGCTTTAGCATGATGGATGATTTCATCCAGGGTGAGGGGTAACGTATTTTCATATCCCAGCGTTACCATTGCCAGGGAATCGCCGACGAGAATCAGATCTACGCCAGCGGTGTCTAAAATTTGGGCGATCGCAAAATCCCACGCCGTCAGCGCGACGATCTGTTTGCCATTGGCTTTGTATTGCAATAACTGGCGAACTGTTGGCATGGAGGGGAGATGGGAGGTGGGAGGTGGGAGATGGGGAGACTAGGGGACGGGGAGACTGGGAGACGAGGGACTGGAAGATGGGGACACCTAAAACTTAAAGCCCAATACCTAAAACTTAAAGCCTAAAGCCTAATCCCTAAAGCCCAATACCTAAAACCTAAAGCCTAATTTGACTGACGGCTTGGGTGGTTATACACTCTAGTTTATAAGCTCTACTATATGAGCGTAGACTAAAATAGCACTCTAAATTTATTATGAGCGATTTACCAGTTGAGTCATCCGAAGATAAGGGTGCGAAGACGCGACAGATGTTGGGGATGAAGGGTGCTTCGACGGAGGCAGCTTCGATTTGGAAGATTCGGTTGCAATTGATGAAGCCGATTACTTGGATTCCGCTGATGTGGGGGGTTGTGTGTGGTGCGGCATCTTCGGGTGAGTATACGTGGACGATCGAGAATGTGCTCAAAGCGGCGTTATGTATGTTGATGTCTGGGCCATTATTAACTGGTTATACTCAGGTGGTGAATGAGTGGTACGATCGCGAGATCGATGCGGTAAATGAGCCTTATCGTCCGATTCCTTCGGGGGCAATTTCGGGATCTCAGGTAGTAGTCCAAATTTTTGTCTTATTATTTGGGGGGATTGGGGTTGCTTATATTCTCGATCGAGCGGTAAATCATGAATTTCCCGTGATGACTTGTTTGGCACTTGGTGGTGCATTTGTGGCTTATATTTATTCGGCTCCACCATTGAAATTAAAACAAAATGGGTGGCTGGGTACTTATGCTTTAGGCGCAAGTTACATTGCCTTACCTTGGTGGGCTGGTCATGCGTTATTTGGGACGCTCAATTGGACGATAGTTATTATGACACTATTCTATAGTTTAGCAGGATTGGGCATCGCGATCGTCAATGATTTTAAGAGTGTGGAAGGCGACAAGCAGTTTGGGCTGAAGTCGCTGCCAGTAATGTTTGGAATTGACAAGTCTGCTTGGATTTGCGTGCTGATGATTGACATTTTCCAAGCGGGAATTGGTGTTTATCTGATTACCATTCACCAAAATCTGTACGCAGCAATTTTATTCCTGTTAATCATCCCCCAGATTACGTTTCAAGATATGTATTTCTTACGCAATCCGCTGGAAAATGATGTTAAATATCAGGCTAGTGCCCAACCTTTTCTCGTATTAGGGATGTTAGTCGCGGGGTTAGCCTTTGGACATGCCACGATCGGTTGATAGATTGGCCCCTTGCTGTGTATAGATCTGTAGGGGCAGGTTTATGCTAGGGATTTAGCATCACAATTATAGCTAACGAACAAACCTGCCCAACCCCACAAAAGATCTCTGGCATATTTTCACGATCGGTATAATTCATCGATAAATAGTTGATGCCATGCCAACATCGCTAGTGAGGTTGGGCGGGTTTGTTTGAGAATTGTGGTTGAAAGCGAAAATTTCTAGCATAAACCCGCCCCTACAGATCCATCAATAGGAAAACAGTGGTAAATTTGTGCTATTAATAATAAAAATAACATCCCACCCGTAAAATCTTCAGCGGTGAGGGTAGCGGTGCATCCGTATTTAGTATCTACCAGCTCATGAATAAACCCCTCGGCTCAGTAATAGAAGGTTCGCTCACTGGTGGCTTGGAAGTAAGACTGCATCCAGATATCTCTGTG
>NZ_JANLWO010000437.1:0-1646 GCF_031364565.1 Chamaesiphon sp. OTE_20_metabat_361 | reverse complement strand
GTATGTGCGGTTTCGATCGCAATCCGGCTGGCTTCCTCGCCACCTGCATGACCGCCCATACCGTCGGCAACGATAAAAAATCGTCCATCAGGATCGATGTGATAGGCGTCTTGGTTGGCACTCCGTACCATCCCTTTATCTGTAAGACCTGTGAACCGCGATTTCATAATCTAATGCCTGTACCGATTAATAATCCAAAATTTTAGAGTAGACTGCGCGGAATTGCTCGTAACCCAAGCGCGAAGGGCGATCGGTTTATTCGATCGGCTGTAAAACCGATTGAGTGTCTACCATCATCAATATCATAGTACCCAGATAAGCTCTCCTAGATCGCTAATTTAGGACATCCGATCTTGACGATCGACTTTCCGGCTTTGCCGAAACCATGCTACTAGAGCAATCGCCGCGAACACACCAAAAACCCCAGCCGGGAGCGTGTTGTTAGTGACAAACAGCATCGTAGCAGACAATGTAAATGTTGCAGCCAAGATTGCCGAATTTGTACTTTGTTGAATCGCGCCGAGTCTGCGTAAATAGCGATCGGTTTCACTCGAACGCACGCGGACTTTGATATCGCCGCGTTCTAGCTTCTCGATCGTATCTTCGAGGCGGCGGGGTAGTCCGAGGGCGGATGAGCCGACTTGAGCGGCTTGTCTGCCGATTTCGGCTAGGAATGTATTGGCATCGGGGGTACTGTTACCGTTACTATTCATAATCTGAAATGCAAAGGGTTGGGCGGCTGCCATAAAGTTAAAATCGGGATCGAGTCCTTTACCGACTCCTTCAATCGTGGAGAATGCCCGCATGACGAAGGTAAATGTTGCCGGGAACCGGAAGGGCTGTCCGTAGGCGATATCGTAAAGATCGTCGGTAATCTGGGAGACCGATTGCGCCTCGATCGGTTTGTCGAGGAAGTTGTCGAGTAAATACTGGATCGAGCGGCGAATCGGATCGGTGTCGGCGTCAGCAGCGACTGCGCCTAATCCAACTAAACCATTGACGACGCGATCGGCATTGCGTCCAGCGATCGCCAATAAGGTATCCATCAGTTTCTCTTTGGTACCGGGGGCGATGCGGCCCATCATCCCAAAGTCATAAAAGATTAACGCTCCAGTTTTGGGATCGACGGCGACGTTTCCGGGGTGCGGATCGGCATGGAAAAAACCATCGGTCAGTAGTTGTTGGAGGTAAGCGGTGGCACTTTGACGAGCGATCTGTTGGCGATCGAGTCCGGCGGCTTCAATGCCTTCATAGTGGCTGATTTTGATCCCTGGAAGGTATTCTAAGGTCAGCGTCCGCGTCGAAGAATATCGCCAGTAAACGCGAGGTACCTTGACCCAATCAGCCGATCGAAAGTTCCGTCGAAAAGTGTCGGCATTTTGCCCTTCACTGATATAGTCGGTCTCTTCCCACAAAATTTTACAGCACTCATCATATATTCCCAACCAATCGCGTCCGCCCTGCCCCCATTTGGGATGATTTTGGAAATATTTGGCGATGCCTCGGAGGATATCCAGATCGATCGTAAATAATTTGTGCAGCCCCGGACGTTGGACTTTGACGACGACTTCTTCACCCGTATGCAGCCGCGCGATGTGTACCTGTCCGAGACTGGCTGCGGCGATCGGTACTGGCTCGAAACTGGC
>NZ_JANLWO010000436.1:0-9356 GCF_031364565.1 Chamaesiphon sp. OTE_20_metabat_361 | reverse complement strand
CGTTCTTGCTGGAAGCGGGCGATCGCGGTTTTGCCATTGGCGCGTTCGCGCTCGATTTTGTGCTGGACTAGTTCGATGTCGGCGCGGCTGGGATCGAGGGCGACTTGAGTGCGGGTCGATCTGGCTTGAGTCGAGACGATGATTTGCTGAAGACGGGCGATGGTTTGCTGTTGTTTGGCGAGGGTGGCTTTTTGGGCGGCGATCGCTTGGAGTTGTTGCTCGGCGCTTAGTTGAGACTCTTCGACTAGGTTTTGAGAAATCGCTCCCGCAGCACCAACGCTCTGATAGCGATCGCGTTTGGCTACTGCGGCTTGATGGGCGGATTGAATCGATTTGAGATTGGCAGTGGCGACGAGTAATTCCATCTCGGCGGCTTGCTTGTCTTTCTTAGCTGTTTCGATATTGGCGCTCGCTTCGGCAACTTCGGCGCGACCGATCCGTTGTTTGTCCTGATAGTCGCGTTCGGCTCGACTGAGTTCGGCTTGAATTCCAGCGATCGATCGATCGTTTTGATCTCGTTCGCCCAGATTTTGCTGCTGGAGGGCGCTGAGTTGCGCGTCGATTTTACCGACTTGGTGCTTATTTTTGAGCTTATCGCCGCTTAATTGAGCGCGTTTGGTTTTGAGTTTGCTCTCTAGGCGCACATCTTTAACAGTGGCGATGATATCTCCAGCTTTGACGGCTTGATTTTCGCGCACGGGAATGCTCGCTACCGAACCTTCGATCGCCGACTGGACGATCCGCAGCTCGCCTGTGGGGCGAAGTGTAGCGGGTGCTTGCACAGTCGTCTGATATTTGAGAATCGAACTTAAGCCGATCGCCGCACAGAAGATGCCGATCGTCGCCACCCCGCAAATCGAGATCCAGCGACCGATCGGGGGTAAATATTCATCTGGTGTCGTCTGGCGCACCAGTTCGGCATCGATCTGTTGGGGGAAAAATAACGCACTACTCGCTTGTGGCACTACTACTATTGCGCTGCTGGGGTCGGAGTCTGCAAATAAGGCTCCACTGGGTTCGGCTACCGATAGCGGTAAGTTTGTGACGATCGCACCGCTAACGGGCAAATCGATCGTGCTGTCTTTGCTGTGGAGGAAACTAGCATTACCTTTACCATTGCGGGAATCAAAATCACTCATAATCATGATTAAAAAGTATTTTTAAAGGTAGGGTGTGTTATCCCGCAAGGGTAACGCACCGTAGATGTTCGATCGAGTGAGGATTGGTGCGTTTGAGGATTGGTGCGTTTTGCTGGCGCAGAAACGCACCCTACGGACTAAACCCTATTTACGGTTGTAAAAAATCGCGATGCTTGCCAGGAATATTGGCTAATTCACTAGGCGAACCGACGAGTTCGAGTGTGCCGCGATCGAGGTAGACGACGATATCTGCCCGTAATACCACGCGGGGACGATGACTGATGAGAATCGTGGTGCGACTGCGCCGTGCTTGCAAGACTCGCTCCAATACCTGAGTTTCGGTCGTCGGATCGAGTGCGCCTGTGGATTCATCCAAAATCAGCACGGCGGGGGAAGTCACCAAGGCGCGGGCGAGTGCCAACCGCTGTTTTTGACCGCCGGATAAGTTCGCGCCAAATTCACCCAGGATGGTTTGATATTTATCTGGTAATTGGCTGATAAATTCATCAGCTCCCGCCAGTTGACAAGCATTGATGATGTGTTCAAATGAGGCGTGGGGATGCGCCAGTCGGAAATTATCAATAATCGATCGACTCCAAAATTGAGCGTCTTGGGCGACCAATACGACCTGCTGGCGCAGACATTCCAGCGATAGGTCTTGTTGGTTATATTTGCCATAGCGAATATTGCCCGATTGCAGCGGGTACAATCCGGCAATCAGTTTGACTAGGGTACTTTTACCACAGCCAGATTCGCCGATCAGGGCGATAACTTTGCCACCAGGTAGGGTGAGGTTAAAATCTTTGAGCAGATCGATCCGTCCGGCATGGTGAAAATTAACTCCCAGACAATCAATATCGGCAGTAGCAGGGATCTTAGCCCACGGTTTGGGGGTGGTAAACACTTCTTCCGGTCGCGCGTCCAGCACTTCGGAGAGCCGCTGAATCGTGATTTGGGCGGTAATAAATTCATCGGTCAAGCCGACGAGCGACCCGAGAAAGCCGAGAAAGTTGCCGCTCATCCCGTTAAAAGAAATCAATTGCCCGATCGACATCGTTTTATCAATGACTAAATAACTACCCAACCACAGCAACCCGATCGTCGTTAAATTAGAAATAATCCCCGTCAACGTCGAGCTGTACATCCCCAGCTTCATCGTCCCCCAGCTCAAATTCGCCAGTCTGCCGAAGTTTGACTGATACTCATCCCAGACTTGCGGCGTGGCTTGGGTGGTTTTCAGGACTAGCGCAGAGCGGAAGGTTTCGACCAAAAATCCTTGATTTTCCGTCCCTTCGACGATTAGGCTGCGCGTCTTTTGGCGTAGAGCGGGTAGAAATAGGAGATTGACGATCGTCACGAGGATAAAGGCACCAATCGCAGCCAGACTCAGTTGCCATGAGTACAGCAACATCAAAATCAGGGAAACGATCGCGATAAAAAACTGACTGGGCAAACCGAGGACGATCTGCCCGACTAAATTATTCACCGTCCGCACGTCGCCCAAGCGACTGATGACTTCACCACTGCGATGCGCGTCGAAATATGTCAGCGGTAGCCGCAATAGATTGAAACCATAATCGAGCGTCAAGCCCAGTTGCAATCGCACTCCGAAATGTCCGACTAAATGCGACTGAATCAGACCGATCGCACTCCGAAAGACATTCATGGCAATTACCGCGATCGATACTGTCGTCAGCAGTTGCACATCGCCCCGCACCAACACGTCATCGGTGAGTACCTGCATCAAGATCGGCATTGCCAGTGCCAAGATCCCGATCGTAATATTGATTGCTGTTGCTTGGATCAATAGCCAGCGATAGGGAAATACCCGCCGCAAAAAGCGCCCGAATCCACCAACGCGATCGTCGGGCTGCTCGTAAAATCGCACTTCATCCGGCTGGAGGATCAGCATGATGCCATTCGACCAACTCTCCAATAATTCTTGTTTGGTGATATGGCGAATCCCGACAGCCGGATCGGCGATCGTGTATTTCTGACCGCGCTGGCGATAAAGGACGACCCAGTGATTGCCTTTCCAGTGAATCACAAATGGCAGCGGTGCTTCATTGAGATGCTCGATCGCTTGCTCTGTCGCCTTTGCTTGCCGCGCGTGAAAGCCCAACGCCTCCGAGCCGCGCCGCAAACCCAATAAAGAGGTACCTAAAGCTCCCGTCCCCACTGCTTCGCGAATCCTCGACATGGCAAAGTTCCGCCCGTAGTGTTTGGCAACGGTGGCTAGACAGGCGGCTCCGCAGTCTTCTTCGCTATGTTGGAGGATGCAGGCGTAGCGCATGGAGTTGGTACGATTGAGAAAATTAAAAACTGCGATCCGATCGGGGCGTGATGCTTCAGATCGGTAGAAACTTTTATGGCGATCGAAATCCCGTGTTACCCCCCCAACCCCCCCGAATATGCGCGGATGCGCGCACTGTTCGGGTTCCCCGACAGTGTAAGCGCACCAAGCAGGGGGGGCTTTGTCTTACTCCCTCCCCTTTATAAGGGGAGGGCTGGGGTGGGGTAACACAGACTACGCAGTAACTCCAAACCCCAAATCACCTAATGGACGAGAAATTTTGCAAAGGCAAATTTTAATTTAGGATTTTTAAAGTCAAATCTGCCGATCGCAAGATCTTGCACCAGCACATCTGCGGTAATCGTCGGCTCGTTTGGCAACGATAATGTAAACGATTTGCCTTGACCGATCGAGTCATTTGCCAATACATTCAATCCCGATCCGGCGATCGCACTTGTCATCTCCGAACTAGTTGCTTCGCTACTATCAGAAGAGGCGCTGGCAACAACACTCATCCCGCCACTGATACTGGCGGCGAGGGTATCGGACAACTCGATCGAGTGGAAATTTTGAGCAGTTGTGGCGGCATCAGCACGAGAATTTTTCATAGTAACTCCAGAGATTGTTAGTTGTTTGATTATTTCCAATCGATCGCCAAAACTAGTCCTTGCGATAAGGATATTTGCGAGCCAGTTTCACTAGCCGTATACCCGAAGACTCGATCGCCAGTACCAGTAACTTTTACGCTCGAAGTCGGATTATCGCCGAATGCGATACTCGCCCCATAACCAAAGGCGATCGATCCCACATCAGCAATCTGTTCGGCGTATGTTTTTGCGTATGCTCCAGCAAAGGTTAAGTCCCCAGAGGCAGCAGCATTAGCATTGACTTTTGCTCCCGCGCCACCAGATATACTAGCAGCTAAAACGTCGGCAATTTCTTCAATATAAAAGTCCTTCAAAGACTGTTCATACAAGCTTTTGGTAGTTGTTTCAGTCATAAAATAATAATCTATGGGCGATTCGGACGCGCGATGGTACGCCACTACTTACTTATTTAAGAAAAGATTAATTTTCTCAGCAGTTGCTATTTTTGGCTACTAAGATCGTTTAAATTCATTGGTGAAGAACTAGAGAACAAAGGCGATCTAAATCGGTTCTCTAGTTCGATCGACTGGCGATAATTTAAGCTATTAGATCTGAGCTAAAATCATCGAGAGATTAGTTGACTGCTGCTACGCCAGTAACTTTTGTCGAAGAACCCATACCTTGAACCGCAGTGTTAATTACAACGCCGTTGGTAAACGTGCTGGAACCTAGTGCTTTGTTATCAGATTCACCGATTGCGGTGTTGCCTTTAATCACAGTTCCAGCAGCAATCAAACTACCAGACAGAAAACCAAATTTCACTGTTGTCAACGAGCTAGGCCCAAAATCAAAACCACCACTGATATTTTGAGCGGAATCATCAGACAGTTCGATCCACAAGTTATTAGTCATGAGATTTCTCCAAGAAAGTAAATAGTGAATGATGCCATTTCAACCCCCAAAATTTAGCTGAGAACGAGTTCATTTCAAAGTAGATTTGACTGAGTAACGCTGTCGATCGAGCTGCTTGGAAGTTGAATGTTTCAATAGGTCTATAATACGCCGCAATTTTATTCTGAAAAATGTCAATTGCGAACTCGAATGTCCGAATCGGATCGTATTTGGCACATTCAATTTATTTTTAGACATCGAGATCGCCATACAGCCGTGCGCTCAGATCGATCCCGATCGATCGCCAGTAACTACCCCAGAGTGCCGGAGCGCGCTCGCATGGGGGCATGGGCACCGAGCGACTGCTACCTGCGGTATGAGCGATGACGGCTCCGCCAACGATCCGCTCGGAGCAGGCATCGTCGATCTCTTGCCACATACGCGGGTGTCGATCGAGTTGACTGGCGCGTTTGAGGGTATCCGAAGGCTTTTCACCAAATAATTGCTGATATTCCTTGGCAAACTTGCCCCCCTGAGTGATGCCGTAATTCATCATCACGTCGATAATCCGCGTAGCATCGCTCGATCGTTCCAATTCCTGCCGGATCCGCTCTAGCCGCGATCGCGAGACAAAGCGCATCGGCGAGCAATCACATTCTTGGGCAAAGGCTTTTTGGAGCAGTCGGGGCGAAATATTCACCGCAGCGGCAATATCAGCGAGTTCGATCTCCTCCTGAAGATGCGCCGCGATAAACGAACTCGCTTGTTTGACATAACAAGCAAACGCGCCCTGACAGCAGTACAAGATCTCGTCGGAGTAGTTATGCTTGACTCCTTTAAGCAAGCAAGTCAATAACGCACCTGCGAGTTCTTCCTGAATCGTGGGTGAGGTAAGATTCAGCCCCGGAGCGTGCGATCGTCCCAAAAATTCGATAAATTCTTTCAAACTCGTGCCAAAATCGGTATCGAGATCGATCGCCGACTCGAACGAAATCGGCTGTTTTAACTCGCGATCGAGCAATTTAGCCAGTACCAACTCGATCGATGAGCGATCGAATCCCACCACCAATACCCGTCCGTTCGTGCTGGCAATCCCTGGAAACGCACCATCTGGATCGATCGCCACTGCTGTCGTTACCAGATGGGGGGCGTGTTGCCACTCGATCCGACCGGAGATCGGCACGCAAATCGTATAATCTGTATCGATCGGACTCCGTTCTAGGGTAAATGTCTTTTGCCACTGCAAATCGACGAGCCGAATATTACTGATGTAAGAGTAATGAATGTCGATCGGCGATCGACTTAGCAGGGTAACACCGATCGACTGTCCTAAATTATCGGTTTGTGCCGCTCCCGTATTGGCACTGGGTCTCGATCGCGCTGGTGGATTATGATGGTAGGGATACCGTTCTAAAGTTGTTTTTTTAGTTAACACGGTGCTATCAAATTTTAAATTAACTACTCACGGTCGAACGATTGTCTAATCGATAATTATGTTCTATTTCGACGTTATTATTACTAATAGCTGTGTGTTAGATCGAGTGTTTGCCAGTGATTTACATCACAGGAAACTAAAAATGTAGCGTGGATTACAGCTTGCTGCTAAATTGTAGCTACTTAACTCAGTTAATTAGAATACGCCAAATTACTTGTTTATTTAGCTCTAAGTAACTTTTAGAGCTAGCAGCCGATCGGCAATGGATTGTCACTTTTTCTGTTGCTGCTGACCTGAGCCGTATCGCCAGAGGCGAGGCTACGCCAACGCGTAGCGTCCGCTTGCGGAATCGATTGCTTCAGTACTTGGTAAGGTCGCAATCTTAAATATACAAAAAATACCTAAGTACGATCGCTAAAATCGCTTTAAAACGATTGTAGACATCTTCGCTTCAATCCGATCTCTAACTTCAGGATTTAATGCACCGATAAAATCTCGAACATATTCGATCGCATTCAAAGCTGATTCATCGCTACCTAATAAAACAATATTTACTAAAATATCTCTCGATTGAGCTAAATCCATATCTCTGAGCAATAAAATCAAGGCTTCGATCCAGAGATCGCTTTGAGATTGCCAATAGCTTTGGAGTTGCACCCAGTCTCGATCGAGAAATCGCTCTAGATATTCCACCCCCAGATCTTCTACTCCAACGCCCTCACCGAATATCTCCGGAAGTTCTTCTGTGCCACGATTGGTATGGCGATCGATAAATTGGATTAAGCGATCGCAATTTTCCACCTTATTAAAAATGTAGGGTGGGCACTGCCCACAGACTAGATTTAACCGAAGCAATCAGAGCCGATACTATCTTTCGATCGCTTATACTTACTTAAGTGGATCTGGCGAATTTGTATCCTATAACATCATACTAATTGCTCTAATATCTGTTTTAAAATCTATTTAATCAGGTCGTCAAATACTTATTGAATTAAATCGATAATATATTGGTGGGCATTGCCCACCCTACTGGGACGACACGACTTGTATTCTGTGCCACGATTGGTATGGCGATCGATAAATTGGATTAAGCGATCGCAATTTTCCACCTTATTAAAAATGTAGGGTGGGCACTGCCCACAGACTATATTTAGCCGAAGCAATCAGAGTCGATACTATCTTGCGATCGCTTACAATCTCCAATTCAATCTGAGAGATTTAGATCGTATAACATCATACTAATCGATCGATCGAATATCTGTTTTAAAATCTATTTAATTAAATCGATAATATACTGGTTGGCAATGCCCACCCTACTTGTATTCTAGTTATTCGCTTCACCAGATGTTTGCGATTCAATTCTCTGGAGTAAATTTGCTTCCCATCGAGGATCGGTGGGATCGATCGTAATCATCCGCCCTGATGCTTTAGATCGATCTACATACACATGAAAAGCCTGAATATCTTCACGATGGGTAAGTACATATTGACGTAGCTCACCAAGTCCCATCGTTTCATAATTAGCTGATGTCATGGCTCATACCCTCCTGTCGGCTTAATCTCAAAATCACTATCACCAGCCAGCACGTATACATTCCCTGTTCGCTCATCGATTCTGACGAGTTCTATAGCTCTGTATTGCCAGCCAGTATAAATTACGTTAGTCAATCGATAACAAAGTCGATAAAGACCCTGAGCTTGTTCGTTGTTAGGTTCCATTTTACACGTATTTCTGGAATGCCAGAGTCACATTGTGTCCGCCAAAACCGAAGGAATTGGATAACACGACATCGACATTGGCAGCGCGACTGACATGGGGGACATAATCGAGATCGCAACCTTCTTCGGGAGTTTCGAGATTGATCGTGGGAGGGATAATGCTGTGATGGATGGCGAGGGCGGATGCGACTCCTTCGATGCCGCCTGCTCCGCCGAGGAGGTGTCCCGTCATCGATTTGGTGGAACTGACCGCGATCTTGTACGCGTGGTCGCCGAGTGCCTTTTTGATGGCGGCGGTTTCGGTGGGGTCGTTGATGGGGGTGCTGGTACCGTGGGCGTTGATGTAGCTGACGGCTTCGGGTGCGAGTCGGGCATCTTTGAGGCAGAGGGACATGGCGCGGGCGGCGTCGATGCCACCGGGGGTCTGTCCGGTCATGTGATAGGCATCGCAGGTCATCGCGTAGCCGACGACTTCGGCGTAGATTTTCGCGCCGCGATTTTGGGCGTGTTCGAGTTCTTCGAGTACTAAGATGCCGGAACCTTCGCCCATGACGAAGCCGTCGCGTCCGACATCAAACGGACGACAGGCGTGGAGGGGGTCGTCGTTGCGGGTGGAGACGGCTTTGCACGCAGCAAATCCAGCAATGCCCAGGGGTGTGATCGCGGCTTCTGTACCGCCGCAAATCATCGCTGTGGCGTAGTCACCCTGAATTAGTCGAAATGCTTCACCGATCGCATTTGCACCTGCGGCACAGGCCGTGACGGTACAGCAGTTGGGGCCTTTGGCACCGATTTCGATCGCGACGAGTCCGGCTGCCATATTGGCGATCATCATCGGAATCATGAACGGACTACAACGGCTGGGGCCTTTTGTCAAGTAGATTTCTTGTTGTTCTTCGAGGATCTTCAGTCCACCAATCCCCGTCCCGATCGTAACACCGACTCGATCGGCATTGGTCGGATCGATCGTCAATCCCGAATCGAGGATGGCTTGTTTGGTAGCACAGACAGCCAGTTGAGCAAAACGATCCATCCGTTTAGCTGCTTTCTTTTCGAGATACAGCAGCGGGTCGAAATTTTTGAGTTCTCCCGCAATCCTACAGTCGTGCTTGGACGCGTCAAAGTGCGTAATCGCCCCAATCCCATTCCGCCCACTCACCAAGCCTTCCCAATACTCAGCTAAGGTGTTTCCAATGGGCGTAATCGCGCCTAAACCAGTAATAACAACACGTTTGCGTTCGCTTAGCGTCGGCTTTGCCGAATCGCTTCGCGGAGATTGTGGAGCGGAATTT
>NZ_JANLWO010000431.1:0-11714 GCF_031364565.1 Chamaesiphon sp. OTE_20_metabat_361 | reverse complement strand
CCCGCAGCGGGACAGTATGGAGTTGGGGCGGTGTATGGATCGCCCGATCCGGCGATTCGATCGAACAGCCGTCAGATCTTTGCTGAAGTTGTTGCGGCGGAGGGCTTGAAGGTATTGGGTTGGCGGGATGTGCCGACGGATAATGGTTCTTTGGGTGAGACGGCGAAATCGAGTGAACCGTTTATGCAGCAGGTATTTATTGCCAAATCACCCGAATTGGCGGATGAGTTAGCCTTCGAGCGGAAGTTGTTTGTGATTCGCAAGCTGGCGCATACGGCAATTAGGGCGGCGAATGTCGATGTGCATTGGTATATAGCGAGTATATCGGCGCGGACGATCGTGTATAAGGGGATGTTGATGCCCGTGCAGGTGGGGCAATATTTCCCCGAACTCCAAGATCCAGATATGGAGAGCGCGTTGGCGTTGGTGCATTCGCGGTTTAGTACGAATACTTTCCCCAGTTGGGAGCGGGCGCATCCCTATCGCTACATTGCCCACAATGGTGAAATCAATACAATGCGCGGCAATATCAACTGGATGACGGCGCGACAATCGTTATTTGCGTCGGATTTATTCGGCGATGATATTAATAAGATTAAACCTGCGATCAATGTCGATGGTAGTGACTCGACGATCTTTGATAATGCCCTGGAATTATTGACTCTTTCTGGTCGCAGTTTGCCCCATGCGATGATGATGATGGTGCCCGAACCTTGGACGGCACATGAGTCGATGAGCGCGGAGAAGAAGGCGTTTTATGAGTACCATTCCTGCTTGATGGAGCCGTGGGATGGCCCAGCTTCGATCGCTTTTACTGATGGTAGCTCGATCGGGGCAGTACTCGATCGCAATGGTCTGCGCCCAGGACGTTATTATGTGACGACTGACGATCTGGTGATTATGGCATCGGAAGCAGGTGTGCTGACGATTCCGCCAGAAAAAGTAGTGACGAAGGGACGGTTGGAACCAGGGAAGATGTTCATGGTGGATACCGTCGCTGGGCGGATTGTGAGCGATGCGGAAATCAAGCAGGAGATTACTAGCGCGCATCCTTATCAGGCGTGGTTGGATGAGCATTTAGTACGACTAGAGAGCATTGCTAGTCCTTCAATGCCGCTAGCAAAAGAAGGTGATGATTTGCTGAAACGTCAGATGGCGTTTGGCTATACCTTTGAAGAGTTGCGGATGCTGATTACGCCGATGGCGCGGGATGGGGTGGAAGCAACCGGATCGATGGGAACTGATACACCGTTGGCGGTGTTGTCCGATCGACCAAAATTACTCTACGATTACTTCCAACAACTATTCGCTCAAGTTACTAATCCCCCGATCGATTCGATTCGTGAGGAAATCGTTACTTCTGCCCAAACGACGATCGGCTCGGAGCGGAATTTACTCAAACCCGAACCCGAAAGCTGTCATTTAATCGCCCTCAAATCGCCGATTTTAAGTGATGCTGAACTGGCGAAGTTAAAGCACCTGAATCAAGGTGGATTTAGTTCTGTGACTATGCCGATGTTGTTCGACCCTAAAGATGGGGTACAGGGGCTGGAAGCAGCCTTAGAATCGATCTTTGCAGCGGCGGATAAGGCGATCGAAGCTGGTGTGAGCATTCTAATTTTGAGCGATCGCGGTGTGAATGCTGAGACTGCATCAATTCCGGCTTTACTAGCCGTTGCTGGCTTGCATCACCATCTAATTCGCACGGGCACTCGTACTCGCGTTGGACTAGTATTAGAATCCGGCGAACCGCGTGAAGTGCATCACTTTGCAACGTTAATTGGTTATGGTTGTGGGGCGATTAATCCTTACTTGGCATTCGAGACGATCGAGGATTTAATTAATCAGAAAATCTTACTCGATGTCGATTATCCCACTGCTGTTAAAAACTATATTAAAGCAGCCACAAAAGGCGTAACTAAAGTTGCGTCCAAAATTGGGATTTCCACAATTCAAAGTTATCGTGGTGCCCAGATTTTTGAAGCAGTTGGCTTGAATCAAGTCACGATCGATAAATACTTTACCCGCACCGCTTCCCGAATTGAAGGTGCTGATGTCGGCGTAATTACCCAAGAAACGATTACCCGCCACACCCATGCCTTCCCCGATCGACCTGCCAAAGGTGCTACCCTCGATGTCGGTGGCGATTATCAGTGGCGCAAAGATGGTGAAGAACACCTATTTAGCCCCGAAAGTATTCACCTATTGCAACAGGCGGCGCGGACGGGTAAATATGACATTTATCAGAAATACGCCAAGCTGATTAACGAGCAGGATAAAAAGCATTTCACCCTGCGCGGCTTGCTCGACTTTAAACCGCAAACAGCGATTTCGATCGATGAAGTAGAACCGATCGAGAATATCCTCAAACGCTTTAAAACAGGCGCGATGAGCTACGGCTCGATCTCTAGTGAAGCACATGAAGGACTCGCGATCGCGATGAACCGAATCGGCGGTAAATCAAACACAGGCGAAGGCGGCGAAGATCCCGAACGCTACACCTGGACAAACGAGCAAGGCGATTCCAAAAATAGCGGCATCAAACAAGTAGCATCGGGACGTTTCGGCGTAACCAGCCTCTACCTCTCCCAAGCCAAAGAAATCCAAATCAAAATGGCACAGGGAGCCAAACCAGGTGAAGGCGGACAACTCCCAGGCAAAAAAGTCTACCCCTGGATTGCTAAAGTCCGCCACTCCACCCCAGGCGTAGGGCTGATTTCACCCCCACCGCACCACGATATCTACTCGATCGAAGATCTCGCCGAACTAATCCACGATCTCAAAAATGCTAATCGGGATGCGCGAATTAACGTCAAACTAGTATCTGAAGTCGGAGTCGGCACGATCGCCGCAGGCGTAGCCAAAGCCCATGCCGATGTAGTATTGATCTCCGGCTTCGATGGCGGTACCGGAGCCTCCCCCCAAACCTCGATCAAACACGCCGGATTACCGTGGGAACTCGGACTCGCCGAAACCCATCAAACCCTCGTCCTAAATAACCTCCGCAGCCGGATTGTAGTTGAAACCGACGGACAACTCAAAACCGGACGAGACATCGCCATAGCAGCCCTTCTAGGTGCCGAAGAATTCGGATTCTCCACCGCTCCCCTCGTCACCCTCGGCTGTATCATGATGCGCGTCTGCCATCTCAATACCTGCCCCGCCGGAATTGCCACCCAAAACCCCGAACTCCGCGCCACCTATACCGGAGATCCCGCCCACACCGTCAATTTCATGAGGTTCATCGCCCAAGACTTACGGGAAATCATGGCTTCCCTCGGCTTCCGCACCCTCAACGAAATGGTTGGGCGCACCGATATCCTAGAATCCAAACAAGCGATCTCCCATTGGAAAGCCAAAAACATCGACCTCTCTAACCTTCTCTACCAGCCGGAAGTAGGCACAGAAGTGGGACGCTACCAGCAAATTACCCAAGACCACGGACTTGACAAATCGCTCGATCTTACTACTTTATTAGACTTGTGCAAAGACTCGATCGAGCATGGCAAACCCACTAAAGCCACTCTCCCGATCTGCAACGTCAACCGCGCCGTCGGTACCATCCTCGGTAACGAAATCACCAAAAAACACTGGCACGGACTCCCCGAAGATACCGTCCACCTCCACTTCCAAGGTAGTGCCGGACAAAGCTTCGGCGCATTCATCCCCAAAGGAGTCACTCTCGAACTCGAAGGCGATGCCAACGACTACATCGGCAAAGGACTCAGCGGCGGTAAAATCATCCTCTACCCCTCACCCAAATCCACCTTCATCGCCGCTGAAAACGTGATCGTCGGCAACGTCGCCCTCTACGGAGCCACCAGCGGCGAAATCTACATCAACGGCATGGCAGGCGAACGCTTCTGCGTCCGCAACTCTGGAGTCAGTGCGATTGTAGAATCGATCGGCGATCACGGTTGTGAATACATGACAGGCGGACAAGTAATCATTCTTGGTACTACTGGACGCAATTTCGCAGCGGGAATGAGTGGCGGTGTTGCTTATATCCTCGACGAGCAGGGTGATTTCCCGACGCGCTGCAATACCCAGATGGTGGGTTTGGAAACTCTTAGCGATGCTGAAGAGATTGGTAAGTTGAAGGGTTCGATCGAGAAACACGCCCAATATACCAAGAGTCAGAAAGCGATCGCAGTCCTAGCCAATTGGGATAATCTGGTGCCCAAGTTCGTGAAGGTGATGCCGCGTGACTATAAACGGGTGTTGCAAGCGATTCAGAATGCGCTGGCTTCGGGATTGAGTGGTGATGATGCGCTGGACGCTGCTTTTGAGGAGAATTCTCGCGATGTGGCTCGCATTGGGGGGAGTTAGATTGACTTGAATTAGGGACAATTGCTTTACTTACATCTTGCACCAGTACTTAGCAACTACTCTATCTAGAGCTAAAACTCTCACTCGTAACTAAAAACTACTAGCCACTGTCTTGACGCGCTGAACCTGGAGGAAACCTCCAGAGCGCGCGTCGCTAGTCACTAAAATACTAGTCACTTTGTTTTAATGAAAGATGTGAGTAATTCATAATTCATAATTCCCGATGAGCTATTTTCGTCCAGCGATCGATCTAATGTCAGGTTATATTCCTGGTGAACAGCCCAAACCAGGAACGTCAATTATCAAGCTCAATACGAACGAAAATCCCTATCCGCCTTCACCTGCGGCGATCGCAGTGTTGCGCAATCTCGATGCCGAATTGCTCAGGCGTTATCCCGATCCCTTTGCGCGGGAATTTTGCCAAGCGGTGAGTGAGGTGTTAGACATCCCTACCGATTGGGTTGTGGTGGGGAATGGTAGCGATGAGTTACTAAATATCTTAGTAAGAGCTTGTGCTGAGGGAGATCTGCGCCGAGTTGTCTATCCGATGCCTACATATGTGCTGTATCCGACGATAGCGGCGATGCAGCCTGCGACGACGGTTGAAATTCCTTATCCCGCCGACTGGAAATTACCGATCGAGGATTTAGTCGCGGCCAGAGGTGCGCTCACCTTAATCGCTTCGCCGAATAGTCCTTCTGGTCATATCGTACCATTAGCAGATTTACGGACGCTAGCCAGCCAGCTTGAGGGTGTACTCGCGATCGATGAAGCTTATGTAGATTTTGCACCAGATTCTGCACTCTCATTGGTGCGGGAATTTGACAATGTTATCATCTTGCGAACGCTGTCGAAAGGTTATTCTTTAGCTGGGCTAAGAATGGGATTTGGAATTGCTAATCCCAAATTATTAGCGGGTTTATTTAAAGTTAAAGATAGTTATAATATCGACGCGATCGCGAATTTAGTTGGTGCAGCGGCAATGCGCGATCGAGTATATAAAAATAACTGTGCCAATCTAGTTAAAGAATCAAGAGCGCAACTGGCGATCGAGTTACAACAGCTCGGTTTAAAAGTTGGTGAATCTCATGGTAATTTTTTGTTAGCAACTCTACTCGATGGACAAGCAGAGCAACTTTATTTAGGATTAAAAGAACGGGGGATTTTAGTCCGATATTTCAATCGATCGGGATTGCAGGATAAATTGCGCATTACGGTAGGTACTCCAGCACAAAATAGCCTGTTAACTCAAGCTTTAGCTAAGCTGTTAAGGATCTAGATCGAACGTTTGTTGATGGTTTTAGTGGCCAGTTGACAGATCGAGCGCGATTCTCTTTCAGAGACGCTACGCGAACGGTAAGACGCGCTCGATCTGTTGTTAACTTATAAATAACTTTAGTAGCTGTGGATGGTGCTTTCGATATGAGATAGATCGGCTTTAGTCTCGATCTATGCTGATTCGATCGATAATTGACAACAAAGCTTTTGAAATGGTATGATAAATCATCATACCATTAGATCTCTGACCATCTATGGCAACTAACAAAGTCGCAATCACGATCGACTCAGAGCTATTGTCGAAAGTAGATCTATTAGTCTCACAACGAGTATTTCCCAATCGGAGCAAAGCAATCCAAGAAGCATTAACCGATAAACTCTCCCTGCTGCGTCAAACTCGTTTAGCGAGTGAATGTGCAAAACTCGATCCACAAATAGAACAACAATTAGCAGAAGAAGGGATCGAAGGAGATTTAGCTCAATGGCCGACATACTAAGAGGAGAAATCTGGTGGGCAAATCTCAATCCCACACGCGGACGCGAACAATCGGGTACTCGTCCAGTATTGATTATCAGCCAGGACGTATTCAATCGGCATTCGGGAACAGTAATTGCTCTAGCTCTGACGAGTCAAGCTCCAAAGGCTGAGTTTCCGCTGACTTTTTTAATTGAATCAGTATCTTTACCAAAACAGTCTTGGGTAAAAATCAGCCAGATTCGGACGTTATCAATAGATAGATTGGGCGATCGAATCAGCCAAATTTCTCCAGAGGAGCTAGCTGTAATTGTTAGCGGATTAAATGAAATTGTCGGTTAAATAATTGCTGATGACTTTTCGGTGTAAATGGTACGATCCTGCCAATTATTACCTTTTGGCTAGAAAGACAGATCGATGGCAAATTTCAATTCGTGACACTTAAACCTAGTAGGGGGTTTTAATATGACAATGGAATTATATCGAGAAGTCTCATTAACTCGCGATTGACCAGAGTATGGACTCAGAGCCGGAGATATTGCAACCTTAATTGATTTTGTCCCTCATCCAAGTAATGGCGAAGAAGGCTGCGTATTAGAAATTTTTAATGCGATCGGTGAATCTTTGACAGAGATTGCGGTGCCTATTTCTACGATCGAAACCTTACGCTCTGACGAAATTTTAGCAGTTCGCACTTTAGCCAAAGTAAGCTAATGCCAACGAATCGTTCGCGAAGCGTCTGCGGGGCAGAATCGTGCTAGAACTAGAAAGAATGATTTTAGCAACTGTAGATGGTGCTTTCGATCTTGAGATCGATCGGTTTTAGTCTCGATCGATCCTTGTTGCTTAAATGTGGGAATGGTAAAATTGAATCATATTCAATCTGCCCCATCTCGTTGGCGTAGCCTCTGCTTTGCCGAATCATCAGGCTCGATCGAATCGAGTGAAAACGGTATTTAACAAAGTTAAACCGCCAGCCACCGCTCTAAATCCCCCACATTGGTAAAATCTAACAAGTCTTCCGTCAAGGCTTCCACTCGATCTATACTCAACCCATTCACCCGCGCTAGAAGTTCGGGGGAGAGGTTGCCAAATTTTCGAGTTAGTTGTTTGCTAACTATTATCCGTGTTGCTGACTCCCGACCTTGTACTATTCCTTCTTCCTTCCAACTAGTAGTAAGTTCCATCACATTCTCCCGTTCAGTAGGTAATTTAATTTTAGCAACTTCAACTTGGAATTGTTGTTTCTCGACAGGGTTCAACTGCAAGTAATTATCGATGAAACCCGATATCAGGAAAGTTCTCGCCTTATCCAACTTGAGACTAGCAATCATTCGTAAACACTCAACCTTGACCCGTGGGCGATCTGCTGGGTCGATTTTCATCTTTGCCATCAGTGCCGCCGCGACCGGATTACGTTGAGTCAAGAAGTCTCTCCAATTCAGCCGATTGAGTTGAATCGTCAAGAAATTGAACTCCATCACCTGCAAACCAGGAACTCTTACCTGATAAGAATCTCGTTCTGGTCGATATGGCTCATCGAAAGAGAATAAAGCAATTGGGTACACAGGCTGAAGATATTTCCGATTAACACCTCGATCGACTCCAAAAATAGCGGCATCAAACAATTAGCCTCATCACGTTTCGGCTGTACCGGAGCCTCACCCCAAACCTCAATTCTCATTCTGAGAGGCTTCGCCAACAAACACGCCGGATTGCCCTGGGAACTCGGACTCGCCGAAACCCATCAAACCCTCGTCCTGAATAACCTCCGCAGCCGCATCGTCGTCGAAACCGATGGACAACTCAAAACCGGACGAGACATCGCCATAGCAGCCCTCCTGGGTGCCGAAGAATTCGGATTCTCCACCGCTCCCCTCGTCACCCTCGGCTGTATTATGATGCGCGTCTGGCATCTCAATACCTGTCCCGCCGGAATCGCCACCCAAAACCCCGAACTCCGTGCCACCTATACCGGAGATCCCGCCCACACCGTCAACTTCATGCGATTCATCGCCCAAGACTTACGGGAAATCATGGCTTCCCTCGGCTTCCGCACCCTCAACGAAATGGTTGGGGGCATTTATCCCCAAGGGAGTCACCCTCGAACTCGAAGGTGATGCCAACGACTACATCGGCAAAGGACTCAGCGGCGGTAAAATCATCCTTTATCCCTCGCCCAAATCCACCTTTTGCTAGCGGCTAAAACCGCTGCTCATGTCGCAAAGTCTGCCTAGGCAGACTAATTTCCTAGTCTGCGTAGGTCGATCGCGATCTAGTGCAGTATTCTATAATCATAATTGTGAGGTATCCAAATTTTGCCAACCGCCGAACAAGGTATCAGGTGTGTAATTCTGTGCCAATCATTAACGAATACATTCACGCCTATTTTCATTGTTCGTCTTGACGATCGAACGGAAAATCTATTTATTTTAGCTGGTGATAACATCCAGATCGAAATCTATCCTAATGGTCTTTGGAGATTCTTATAATGAACCCTAACTTTGATACCATGACTAAAGGTGAGTTAAGAGCTTATGTCATTGCTCACCCTGACGATCGATCTGCATTCTATACGTTTGTCGATCGATTCACGGCTGAAGCATCCCCAGAGACGTTCAACATTCCTAACTCGAATGCTGAGGTTAAGGAAGTAGAAACTTTAATTCAGCAAAAATTAGCGCAACTAAAAATAATTTAGAAGAATCATCGGGTTAAATGCTGTATAGTTGTCACCACATGTGATGTGATGTGTTGCTATTAACCTATTGGTGGGTATTCTAAGTGATGAGAACAACTGCGCTGTTAGCCAAGTTTCAGCTAATTCGGTATGGGAGATAGCAGTCTCGATCGATCTCTGGGTAACTTATAATAGAAACAGGCAACCGAATCTTCCAGAGCAAATAAGAGCAGGTGTTATACAAGTCACTCTCCCGCCAGAATTAGAACTAATCGTCAGTCGCCAACTAACTAGCGGCAAATATCAAAATGCGATCGAAGTGATTAGAACCGCGATCGAACTTTTAGACAAGCAGGAAGATATTTACCAAGGAAAATTAGGAGAACTGCAACAGGCAGCATCGATCGGCTGGGAAGCATCTCAACGGGGCGAGGTAGTTGATGGTAATATCGCAATGGAGCAAATTAGATCGAATCTTAAATCTCGCTACAGTAAATAGAGCTGAAGACCGATTACCTACGGTAGGCTACGCCAACGATTTAGACTGACAAAACCAGCAATCCAAGATATCGAAGAGATTGCAGATTATATCGCTCAACAGTCTGGATTAGAACAATCGGCAAGATTTTTAGGCAAACTAGAATCTAAATTTTCCAAAATAGTCACCTTTCCGCTCATCGGCAGAAAAAGAGATGAGATTTTAACAAATATTCGTACTATACCATTAGACATGGGTTGCGCTACAACTGGGAATTTCACCATAATCTACCTAAAGGCAGTAGACCTAAACCGTCACGATCGGTTAGATTAGATCGTCAACTCCTCAAATCACTATCGCCACATGGCTCGATCTGATGACATCTGAATCCTCACCCGAATCAACTGCGGCTAATCGCCCAGTACCAGCTCAATTCCCGATCGTCGGGATAGCAGCTTCCGCTGGGGGTTTAGAAGCTTTTACCCAGCTATTGAGCCACTTACCGATCGATACTGGGATGGCGTTCGTCCTGATTCTACACTTGTCGCCCGATCGAGAGAGTTATTTAGCGGAGATTTTGACTAGAGCCACAAAAATGCTGGTGACTCAGGTGCAGCAAGGGATGATGGTAGAGCCAGATCGGGTGTATGTGATTCCCCCGAATACGCAGATGAAGCTCTCTTGCGGCACGTTCGGGTTATCGCCGCGCGAGAAGGTTTTTGGTAAATATATGCCTGGAGATGCCTTCCTAGTCTCCCTAGCAGCAGATCGCGGCAATCGGGCGATCGCGGTGGTATTATCGGGCGGTGATGGTGATGGTACCGCAGGTTTGACAGCAATTAAGGCAGCAGGTGGGGTGACATTCGCTCAGCGTGAGGATTCAGCAAAATTTGATAGTATGCCGACTTCGGCGATTGCCACTGGGAATGTGGATTTTGTGCTGTCGCCGGAGCAAATTGCCGCAGAATTGGTCGATCTCGCTCGCAATCCGCTCTCAAGCGATCGGCGACCGCCGATTGCCGCGAACGATCGCGAAGTACTCGCATCGCCAACTGCTTTGACGACGATTTTTGACATGCTCAGAGCGAGTACGGGTGTCGATTTCAGTTATTATAAACCCAAGACGCTCGATCGCCGGATTCAACGGCGGATGTTGCTGCGGAAGATCGAACTGTTGGAGGATTATGTGGCGTATCTAGAAGCACATCCGACTGAAGTTAAGATCCTGTATGAAGAAATCCTGATTCATGTGACTAGTTTTTTCCGCGATCCTCAAGCTTTCAAGCTGCTGACGACCACAGTTTTCCCGACGATTAGCCAAAATAAGTCGGCAGAGGTGCCGATTCGGATCTGGGTGGCGGGTTGTTCGACGGGGGAGGAGGTTTATTCGATCGCGATTTGTCTGTTAGAGTTTTTGTCAGAGCGCAATCTCCAGCCCGCAATTCAGATTTTTGCCACCGATATTAGCGAACCCGCCATCGACACCGCTAGGACGGGAATTTATACCGAAGATCGGCTGGTGAATGTGTCGCCAGAACGTCGTCATCGCTTCTTTTACCCGATCGAGGGTGGGTATCATATTAGTAAGGCGGTGCGCGAACTGTGTGTGTTTGCCCGCCAAGATCTCAGCAGCGATCCGCCGTTTTCTAATCTCGATCTGATTAGTTGTCGCAATGTGATGATTTATCTCGGCGATGCACTGCAACAGCGGATTATCCCGATCTTTCATTACAGTCTAAATGCTACTGGCTTTCTGTTGCTGGGCACATCCGAAAGTATGGGGAAATATACAGATCTGTTTAATGTTGTTGACAAAAAGCATCGGATTTACGCCAAGAATCCGACGACAACTCCGCACCCCTTATTATTTACCACTAATTATCCGATCGTGAGAACGAGCCGCCAAACTAGCGGCTCTGAAAATCGCAGTCTCGGCAATCGCCTGACACCTGCGGCAACACCAAGCTTCGATTTTCAGGGAAAAATCGATCGCTTAATCGCCGATCGGTACACGCCAATCGGGGTAGTAATCGATGATAAAATGCAGGTATTGCAATTGCGGGGTGAGGTCGATCGCTATCTCAAACTCACGTCGGGAGTTGCCAATCTCGATTTATTTAACCTCGTGCGAGCGGGTTTTGCGCTCGAACTGCGAACGGCGATCGCGCAAGCACAACAACAGAATTTACCCGTTAGTAGAATCGGACTGCGGATCGCCGATAGCGACAGGTCGATTAGCTTCAATCTTCAGGTGATTCCCTTTAAGCTGCCACAAGTCGCAGCCAGCCACTTTTTAGTATTATTTGAAGATGTCCCCAACATTAGTGAGGTTGTTGAGTCGAGCCTACCCCCAGGCGATGTCGAGCGCGATAATATCCGCCTCAGACAAGAACTCATCACCGCTCTAGACGAACACCGCGCAACTCAAGAATATTTACGAGCGGTGGTGCAAGAGCAGGAATTTAGCAATCAAG
>NZ_JANLWO010000386.1:0-5594 GCF_031364565.1 Chamaesiphon sp. OTE_20_metabat_361 | reverse complement strand
TGGAGAACAATAAAACTGTCTTCCGACCGATTGCCGAAAAAGCGACTGTGAAGCCTGGAGATATTATTAAATACACCGTAATTGCCAAAAATAATAGCCGCTGTCCACTCAAGAATTTAATTCTCAAGCAACCGATTCCTAGGGGAACTAATTATGTGAAAGATTCTGCTAGGTCGCTTGAGGGTGCCGAACTATTATTTAGTATCGATGGGGGCAAAACTTTCGTTGCTCAGCCGAAAATCGGCACCCAACCAGCGCCCACGACCGCTTATAATTATCTACGCTGGCGGTTTAGCGGTCTGATGATGACTAATGCTCAAGTGCAGACTACTTATAAGCTTCAGGTGAAGTAGGGGTTCAATAATTAATAATTAATAATTATTAATTATTAATTATTAATTCCCGCTACCTAAGATAAATAAACTTGCCAACGTGGTACTGTTCCAGAGGCTATGTAATAACATCGGTGCCAAGAGATTGCGCGTGCGAACGTAGACGATACCTAAGATAATCCCTAAAGTAGTTAAGGGCAAAATTTCCGATAGGCTCAAATGGGCAACTCCAAACACTAATCCACTAATCGCGATCGCACCCCATACTGGTACATAGCGAGTCAATGAGGGCAGTAGAAATCCGCGAAACAGGAATTCTTCAAATAAGGGTGCTGCGACTGCCGCAGTGACAAAGAATAGGACTAAGGCAGTCGAATCTCTACCTTCAAGGACGATTTGGAGTAAGGGGTTACTACCGCCCTGTCCGTGCCAAATTTTATCATTAATTAATGACACTACGATCACGATCGGCGTGGCAATTAAATAACCACCAATGCCCCACAGTAACCAATTAGATCGCCAATTAAATTTAAACCAATCTGGTGGCAGGGGCATATAACTTTTAATCGACAGAAACAATACGCCGATGCCCAAACTTGCCATCAACACATAACTACTGAAGACATATAATCCTTGTCCTCGCGTCGTCAAGGTGGCGGGTTCGACTAAGATACTAAAGATTGCAGGTAGTAAAAATTGACCGACAAAGAAGAAGCCGACGACAAATACTTGCCAAACAATTTCCCAGTCCCAAGGTGTTTGCCACGGGTTCAGATGTGCGAGTAAGATTTCTGGCACAGATCGCTCTTTGCGCTGTTGGATCGCGATAATAATCAGCCTGACTATAAAAAATACCAACAAAAACACACCACTCACGCCCAAGAGAACGCGGGGAATAGTAATCAATGCTAGCTTGATGAGGGCATTCTTAGCTTTAAGTTGTTCGGCGATCGCCAGCTTATCTAACTCGGGACGATCGTCTAAATCTGTGTATACTTGAGTCAAAATCCGATCGCGAAACCAGCCGTCAAAATTAGTGGTAATTTCTGCTTTAATTTGCGGTAAGGTATTTCGATCGATACTGGGTGATTTTTGCCAAATTCCGATTAGTGATGCGGCGACATTTTTAGATGTCGATCGAGAGGCGTCGGTGATAACTTTATGCCAAGTGACAATCGCTTGTTCTGGCTGTTTATTCGCGGCTTGTAAAATACCAATGCGGAGATCGATTCGCTCGATTTCTAGCTGCGCTGCGGCAATTGTTTTATTAATTAAATTAGTTTGAAGTGCCAGCGATTCTTTGGTATTGGCATTGCTCTCTGCCGAACCTAAACCTGCTAAACTTGTTTTAAGTTTCTCGATCGCGAGGACATCGCTCGATCGAGCATTTTGATACTGTTGAGTGGCAGATTTGAGGATATCCGTACCGACAATCGATGTCTGCAATGCCCCCAATCCTTCGAGATCTTCAGTCGGTTTCCATTCCGAGGCGACGAGTACGAGATTGGTTTGATACAGCTCGAATTTGCCTTGGATCTGGGGTCGATCGAATGTACCCACTAGCGAGGAAATTAGCTTGAGCAGGATAAAGGCGGTCAACACGCTCAGCAAAATGCGGCGTAATGATTGAAAAGATATCAGATTTGGGCGATCGAGACTCATTAAAATGCTAATTTAAAGTTTATCATCAGATCGTTATTATATGACTTTAACTCAGAAGTTTGCTTATCTATTTAGCATTAGTCTCGGACTGAGTATTTTATTGTACTTACTACGCGGTTTTGGAATTTTTACTTTTTTGCCGGGAGGCATACTGCTGGCGCTAATCTTCCTCACGATCGCTACTTTTTTCTCCTACACTATTCTCATCACCAAAAGATGATCGGGCGAACAGATCGGTGCTAGATTCGGTCTAGTTAAGATCGACGACAGATCGAGAGAATTATTACCTCTTACCTACCCTATCGATCGCGTCAAACAAAATAGTGGATATTCACGGCTGAATTATCCACTATCAATAATTATCTGGATTTAATGGTTGTTGCTGGTGCAGTTTTTTTGTTACGCTCGCGCAATAAACGCAACCGTTCGGTGCGAAAATCTTCGGTAGCGGAGTTAATTTGGTCGCTTTGTTCGGCACCATAATTAGGATTACTTCTGCCATTAAGTTGAGCTTGGTTGATGATATTCAGCAAGCCAGAAGTATCGCCGCCAGATGCTCGACTGAAGGGGTAGCGATTGTCGCTACTCCCACCAAAAGTATTATTTTGGGCGGAGGCGATCGTCGGGGCGAGGGTCACAGATAGACCTAAGAGTAGACAGATGGGAGTGAGGAGTAATTTCATATTTAAGTCAAAGATTTGGAGTGTAATTGTGTGGAAAATTCGGACACTGCTAGCGGCATTTGCTATTAACTAAGATGCCAAACCAGGCTAAATAGTTCCTCAGATTAGGCTAAACGCCGTTTTAACAGGGGTTGAATGACAGTTAGGGTAAATCCAGCAAAACCGACTAAAATCGCGAGGGAGGTGCCAAATGAGACGTTTCCCCAGGGCGCTTGTAAGACGATGCTGCTCAGATCCCAATGCGCGTGATTGTACAAGTAACGAATCGGCTCGATCGCGTATGTCAGGGGATTGAGCGCCGCGACCCATTGCAGCCATTGGGGCATAAATGACAGAGGTGCTAATGCCGTACTCGCAAATAACAGCGGTAAGTTGACGACAAAAATCACGGCAATCAGTTCGATATGTCCGGGTAAGGCAAAGGTCAAACCCAGACTCAGCGCTGTCACGCCCAATACTAGTAATAAAATAATCAGTGCAATAATCCCTAATCCAGCCACACTGGGTAAACCCGCACCCATCAGCGCATTCACGCCAATGATGGCGGCGGTTTGGACGAAACTGAGGGCGACGATATAAATCGCCGAAGCAGCCACGATCGAATAGCGCGATGCTAGCGGCGCAACCAGCAATCGATTGAGAAAGCCAAACTCCCGATCGAACATCACGGGTAAGCCAGCATTTAAGGCACCCACGAACGCGGTAAAGACAATCAACCCCGCACCTAAAAATTGCCCATAGCTCAAGTCATTACCCATCATCCCCTGGGGCGCATTTTGAAATAAAGCGCCAAACAGTACCAACCACATCAGCGGCTGGATAATCCCGGCAACCAGGGTCGATGGACGACGCTGGAGCTGGATAAATAGGCGTTTAGTCAGTGCTAAGGTTTCTTGGATGAAATCAGCTAAATCGTTAGATGCTAACGGTTCGCGCGATCGCAGTCGATCGCTGGGAGCTAAATTTAGAGGTTTGGAGGTGTCGATCGTGCCGCTCATGGTAGGTTTGTAGTGAAGAATTGAATGAGGTGTTAGTTATCTTCTGTTGGTAACTCGCTGCCACCAGTAGTACGGATTGAGCTGGCGACGGAACCGATGGGCGAGTTCTTTACCTGTTAGCAGTATGCCCACCCAGAATAAGGCTTCGCTAACGATGACTAAACTTGTAGTGCCGATCGCTTTCTGAGGGAGCTGGGCGGGGAGGAAGGGGACGATGAGGATCGCCACCCACAATAGACAAGATATGGCGATGAGGATTATTCCCAATTTGGTATGAACTCTCGATCGCACTGAATCTCCATCCCCCTAGCGCATACTTTGTTTTTTCTCGGCTTTGAGGTCGCGCTTGCTCGCCGCACTGAGTTCGGCATCGAGCAGAGTTTTCCCGGTCGCCGCTAGATAGACATCATCGAGGCTCGGTCGCGATTGGGAGATCCCGAAAATGGGAATACCCGCCGTCTGTAGCGATTGCTGAATCGTCATCAGCACATCGCGATCGGGCGTAACGACGAGGTTGAGCGAGTTTGCCGATGTCGAATTGACGATCGCCTCCTGGACGAAGGGCAATTCGCTGAGCATTTGTTTAGCTCTTTCGGCTTCGGGAAGGGGCGTAAATTCCCGAATCCGGAGCGTAATCCGATCGCCACCTAACTTATTTTTGAGTTCTGTGGGCGTACCTTCAGCAATCACCAAACCACCATCGATAATGCCAACGCGATCGGCTAATGCGTCTACTTCTTCGAGATAATGACTGGTAATCAAAATCGTCGTCCCACTAGCACGGAGCTGGCGCAAGAAGTCCCAAACTACTACCCGACTCTCGATATCGAGTCCGACTGTCGGCTCATCGAGGACGAGGACTTCCGGCTGGTGGAGTAATCCCGCCGCCAAATCGATGCGTCGCTGCAAGCCGCCGGAGTAGGTACCCGTCTTTTTATCGGCATAGCTATTGAGATCGAGGATTTCCAGTAGTACCTCAATCCGCTGTCTAGCTTCCGCTTTGGGGATATGGTACAAAGATGCCTGAAGTTCTAGCAATTCTCGCCCCGTCAAGATCTTGTCGAGGGCGACTGCCTGCGCGACATATCCCAGGCGTTTACGGGCTTCACGGGGCTGTTCGAGGACAGAAATGCCTCCGATCTCGATCGTCCCGCTATCGGGCTTGGCAAGGGTACACAAGCAGCGAATCGTGGTAGTTTTACCCGCACCATTCGGGCCGAGCAAGCCAAAAATTTCGCCTTGCTCGACTTGGAAGGATACGTCTTTAACCGCCGTGACGGTTCCATAGCTCTTGGACAGATTTTGAATATTTACTGCGGCTGCCATTATCTATCTCTGATTATGGACGATTGGTAATCCGGCTCGATCTGCGGTGATGATTTCTACTCGCCACTACTCGATCGATCTGATTACTACTGTTATCTATGTTAACAATTTCCATTACCAGACGGCACATTTTTTACTTTTCTCATCGCGATCGCCGATTGGATCGATTACTGTACCGTCGGCTACTAAACAACACTAGACTTCCTGCGAAAGTCAGGGGATAGGGGATAGGGAATAGGGAATAGGGGGTTCTTCGGATGAGAACAGTACTGAAGAAGATTTTGTTTTTACTTTCGCAGGAGGTCTACTACGTCGTGAGTCTACTCCCTTCCCACCCAAGAAATAGACATTTGCAATTCACTATCCACTATCCACTATCCACTATCCACTATCCACACTAGATGTCTAATTTGTCACTGAGAAGGGAGTAGACAGCCCGCCTTCAATCATAATGGAAGCACGATCGGAGATATTTCGGGCTATGGGTGCAAAGTTGTGGCGAGTGGGATGGTTAGGCGCGATCGCCGTGTTACTCGCAGTGGTTTACTCTGGCTGCACTCTCTACCCACCGCGTCTGGGACAAATTAGTGCCC
>NZ_JANLWO010000315.1:0-4770 GCF_031364565.1 Chamaesiphon sp. OTE_20_metabat_361 | reverse complement strand
AGATTGCGTCGAAGCTGGCGGGCCTCCTGCTGGTGCTGGTTGCGGTGGTTATGTAGTAGGAGAGACAGTTAAGCTGCTCAAAGAATTAAATGCTTTTGACGAGTACGACATTATTTTATTCGATGTACTTGGCGATGTGGTTTGTGGTGGTTTTGCTGCACCTCTAAACTACGCCGACTACTGTTTGATTGTGACTGACAATGGCTTCGATGCTTTATTCGCAGCCAATCGGATTGCGGCATCGGTACGGGAAAAAGCGCGGACGCATCCTTTACGGTTAGCTGGTTTGATTGGCAATCGCACCTCCAAACGCGATTTGATCGATAAATACATCGAAACAGTGCCAATGCCTGTGTTAGAAGTGTTACCGCTGATTGAAGACATTCGTGTTTCTCGCGTCAAAGGTAAGACGCTGTTTGAGATGGCGGAAACGGATAAGTCGTTGGAATATGTCTGCGATTACTATCTAAGTATCGCGGATCAGATACTGGCATTGCCTGAAGGCGTGGTGCCGACGGATGCTCCTGACAGAGAACTGTTTAGTCTGTTGTCTGATTTCTATCTCAATCCGGTTGAGCCAAAGGCTCAGGATGCGAGCGAGAAAGTCGATTTGATGATGGTTTAACTTGTGGGTGGCAGGGATCTACCCACCCCGCCCTACGGGCACCCCTCCGAGGAGGGAATTTCCCACGCCAGGATTTGTAGGGGCGGGTTTATGCTATTAACCTCGAATGTAACGATAACTATCGTACAAACCCGCCCTCACCCACCATCAACCCACAGATCTACATAATTTAAGAACAGAAATCGATAAAAATTCCCCTCCTCGGAGGGGTGGCGCGTAGCGACGGGGTGGGTGCCCCCTCAACCGCAGCCAACCAATTAAAAATTATATTTAAAGGAAAACATATTATGACTGTTGCAGCAGAGCCACAGGCGTTAAATTTTGAATGCGAAACTGGTAATTATCACACCTTCTGTCCGATTAGTTGCGTTGCGTGGCTATACCAAAAAATCGAAGATAGCTTCTTCCTCGTCATCGGTACCAAAACCTGTGGTTACTTCCTCCAAAACGCGATGGGCGTAATGATCTTCGCCGAGCCGCGCTATGCGATGGCTGAATTGGAAGAAGGCGATATCTCCGCCCAGTTGAATGACTATGCCGAACTCAAACGGTTGTGCGAACAAATCAAAAAAGACCGCAACCCCAGCGTAATTGTCTGGATTGGTACCTGTACCACCGAAATTATCAAAATGGACTTGGAAGGCTTGGCTCCACGTCTAGAAGCCGAACTGGGTATTCCGATCGTGACTGCCCGCGCCAATGGGTTAGACTATGCCTTTACCCAAGGTGAAGATACCGTCCTCGCAGCAATGGCGGCGCGGTGTCCTGAGAAGGCTCCTGTGGCTCAGGAAGACAAAGATGAGCGCAATGCCATCTCCAAGCTGATGAACTTCGGACGTAAGAAGGAAGATGTCACTATTTCCGACTCCGAATATAAAGATCATCCCCCACTAGTATTATTCGGCTCATTACCCGATCCTGTCGTCACCAACCTGACACTCGAACTGAAAAAACAAGGGATTAAAGTCTCCGGCTGGCTCCCCGCCAAACGCTTTACCGAACTACCCGTACTCGAAGAAGGGTACTACGTCTGTGGCGTAAATCCCTTCCTCAGTCGCACCGCCACCACACTAATGCGCCGTCGTAAGTGTAAACTAATTGGCGCACCATTCCCGATCGGCCCTGACGGAACCCGCGCCTGGATAGAGAAAATCTGTTCGGTATTTAATATCGAACCCCAAGGCTTAGACGAGCGCGAAGCCCAAATCTGGGAAGGCGTAGAAGAATACGTCAAACTGATTCGCGGTAAATCCGTCTTCTTCATGGGCGACAATCTCCTGGAAGTCTCAATGGCGCGGTTCCTGATTCGCTGTGGAATGACAGTCCAAGAAATCGGCATTCCCTACATGGATAAACGCTACCAAGCCGCCGAACTCGCCCTCCTCGAAAAAACCTGTCGGGAAATGAATTCGCCCTTACCGACAATCATGGAAAAACCCGACAACTATAATCAGTTGCAACGGATTTACGCCCAGAAACCCGATTTAGTCATCACCGGAATGGCTCATGCGAATCCGCTCGAAGCACGGGGAATTACAACTAAATGGTCGGTAGAGTTTACGTTCGCCCAAATGCACGGTTTTACTAATTCTCGCGATATTTTGGAATTGGTAACTCGTCCATTGCGTCGGAATGAAAATCTCAAGGATCTCGGTTGGGAGAAGTTAGTCAGAGATGAAGCGATAGTCTAAATTAGCGGAAAATTCAACTTAACCGAGCTAGTAAATAAGCTCGGTTTTTTAGTAATTTGAATTAACTGATATTAATAAGATTTTCAGCTATTTCTAAAGCCCATGAGATCTCTAGACTTATGTAGTCGAAGCAAAGAGATATTAGTAGGTGAATTTAGCCGATCTATAGTGACAAAGCCAAATCTGCTATAAAAAGCCTTTAGTCTGGAGCCATAAGCCGTTAAATAGACGGGTTGTTGAGTATTATTGATACAATACCAAACCAAGCCACTACCTATTCCTCGATTTTGATGTTTCCTCGAAACTAGTAATGAAAAGATATATTGATAATCGGTAAGAGTATCACAACGAATATATCCACAAACTTCATTACCATATTTGACAAAATAAATAACTATCATCTGCTTTGCTAGAAAGTCAAGCCATGCTAGATACCAGGAAAAACAGAATAGTAAATATACAAAACAAAATATTATAACAACTACTGTTGCCCAAGACTTAGAGAATATTGAGAAGATCGACATCAAGAAAAATACAATTGCTAGAACCTTGTATTTTTCACTATTTCCAATAGCTCCAAAATATACTATCCTTAGTAAATCTTCTTTTGTTGCCGTTCGGAGATAATAACCATGCGGCAACAAAAATATTCTATCCGAAACCATTGTTGATTATAAAAGAGATTGAATCTGATTTGCATATCATTTTAATCGATCCTTAAAACTCGATCGTCAATTATAGGATCTTTAGGGGCAGGTTTATGCAAGTAAATGTCGCTAAATTCGCTTCAAACGAACCCGCCCATCTTCACTAGAATCGATTGTGATAATTTAGGGTGATGATGTTAGATCCGTTGTCAGTGAGGAGGGCAGGTTCGGTTGAGATTTTTAGAATTAGGTTTCAGGCATAATCTATTTTATAAATTATTGCGCCTACCTACTTAACGTCCGGTATCCAGGTGATTTTGAATGAGTTTTTCTTGCTCAGCGGGGATTTTCAGTATGGACTATGATGCTCGGTAGATAGCAGTTATTGTGGGCGGCTGAAAAGATATTCGTTGATTCGATTTTGTTGAGTTTGCAAGCCACGGATATCATCTGAAAAATCAATGAGTCGGCTATCGACTCCATTTAGGCGGAGATCGACTGTGTGCATCCGATTTTCAACTTTAGCGAGTTTAGTTTTCATTTCAGCTACTTCAGTTTTCATTTCAGCTACTTCAGTCTTCATTTCAGCTACTTCAGCTTCAAGATTAGCTAGCCTAGATTCAATCCGACTGCTGCTGGCAAATAGATCGGTAAACTGGCGTTCGTTATTAGCGAATCCCGCTTGAATGGCTTGGAGAATAGCATCATTATTTTCACTCATGTTTTTTAGCCTCAGTATTAGTATTTTATTATATTAATATTTTGTTGTCGATCGACTAATTCATCTAGACGCTCGATAAACCTGCGATCGAGCTACAGAGATTGCCCACTGCTGAACGATCGCGATAAAATTGAACTAATAGATATGTCCGCCAATCGGTCATTAAATTTAGTAACAAATGACGACTACAACCTCACGATCGATCTCTAAACCTCTTTGGCAAAAAGCTCTAGCTGCACCCGCTCCCGAATTTCCCCAAACGCAGTTACAGATTCTCTCTGGTGCGATTCCCGATGGCTTGCGCGGTACCCTCTATCGGAATGGCCCCGGACGGCTCGAACGGGACGGTAAGCGCGTCGGACACTGGTTTGATGGGGATGGAGCTATTTTGGCAGTCAAGTTTGCTGATGGGGCTGCTAGTGGGGTCTATCGCTACGTGCAAACTCAGAAATATCAGGAAGAAAGTCAGGTCGATCGATGGTTGTATGGTAACTATGGCATGTTGCCATCTGGAAACCTGTGGGAACGGTTTGGTAAATCGTTGGGAAATGCGGCAAATACTTCGGTTTTAGCTTTACCCGATCGATTATTGGCACTCTGGGAAGGTGCAGAACCGCACGCGCTAGATTTAGAGAGTTTAGCAACGATCGGGACGGATAATTTAGGTAGCGATTTGACTCCGTTAGTTTATTCAGCGCATCCCAAAGTAGATCCAATTTCGGGACATATTTACAATTTTGGGATTTCAATCGGCGCACAACCAAAACTTAATCTTTATCAGAGCGATCGCAGTGGTAATGTTATTAAGACTAGTCAAACTAAGTTACCCAGACTAACGACCGTTCACGACTTTTTGATGGTTGGTAAGTATTTAGTATTTTGTATTAACCCGATCGAGATTCAACCTTTACCCATCCTACTGCAACTAGCTAGTTATAGTGAATCGATCCGATGGAAGCCAGAACTCGGTACCCAAATTATGATATTCGATCGTGAGGATCTGAGTCTAGTTAGTAACTTCACGACTGAGCCGTGGTATCAATGGCATTTAGGGAATGGTTATGTGGATGCTAACGGTAAAATTAT
>NZ_JANLWO010000299.1:0-4042 GCF_031364565.1 Chamaesiphon sp. OTE_20_metabat_361 | reverse complement strand
ACTCACTGGGAATCCTTACCCACGATCGAAACCATCCAAGAGGAGATGAATCGCCTGTTTCATCAACTCTCACCCAGTGGTAATGGGGATTCTGAGCTAATGGCATTTATGCCTTCGGCAGAGCTTGAAGACACCCCAGACGCAGTTCATCTCAAACTCGAAATTCCTGGTTTAGAAGCAAAAGACCTCGATATTCAAGTCTCAGAACACTCCGTATCCATCAGTGGCGAACGGAGATCTGAAACCAAAACTGAGGAAAAAGGAGCAGTTCGTTCTGAGTTTCGCTATGGCAAATTTGAACGTATTATTCCTTTACCTGTACAAGTTAAAACTGATGCTGCCCAAGCTGAATACAAAAATGGGATTCTGACACTAAATCTGCCTAAGTCAGAGCAAGAAAAGAAAAAAGTTGTGAAGGTTGAAGTTAAATAGATCGATTCGCTAATTACGATCCGATCCGATCCGATCGATCTCCCCACCATTAGCGATCGATCTTGTTGGATTTCACTGCTGTTACTAGCTCGCAGCTCACGATCTCAAATCGCGAGCTGCGAGAAATTAATTTGGATCTGTAAAACAGACTGTCACTGACGACCGATTGGGAAATCCCTGGACACACGAATGCAGGAGTCATGTGACAATTATGAGTACCCATACCATCGGCCTTTTACTGGCTATTCTGGGTGGGTTTGTACCGATTGTTCTAACTATTCCCCCTTCACAGACATTTTCATCCACATTACTGGATCGAAATTTGCTAGCTCAAACACCAGCACCTTCATCATTTCCTGAAGATCGACCGACTCCACTTACTCCCGCAGTCAAAAAGTCTCGTGTTACCCAGGGTTCGCAATGGAAATTATGCGGTCGCCAACAGAATACCAGCCAGCGGAGTAGTGGCTTTACAGGGGATACTACTGGCACCTATATCAGCAATATTCAAGTCAATCTTTACAGCAATACTTACAGCACAGTTACTTTAAACTGGGCTAACAAAAATTTAAGCAGCGAAACTCTACCAGTTCAGTTTAATGCCTCTTCAGGTGCGGGGAATTGCAATGCAGATTGTCGTTCGACCGCCCAGAGTCAAAAGCGGGGTTCTCGCTGTACGCCTCTGTCTCCACCACCTTATTTAGTCCAAGGTTATGGTTGCGTTCTTCCCAAATATCCAGAGGCAAAATTTGTCACTTGGTTTCATGCAGAGCGAGAAATTGCCTTTCATGCCTACGCAGTGCCGCCTTATCCCGCTTCGCATGGATGTATGCGCCTATTAACTAAAAATCGCGGTGCTGAGTGGATTTATGACAATACTTTGGCTGGGATTACCCAAGTAAAAATCGATGGGAATCCGCTGTCAGTAAGTCTCAGTCCTAAGTGCTGGAGGGGCGATCGATTAATCTCCCGTCCGACAAAAAAATCCAAGCGATCTTCCGGCTAACCGAATTTGTGCGATGAGGATGTTGAAATTCATTCGATCCGCCTCAACCCCCGCAGATTGCTACACTCGCAACAGGTAATGATAACCCCTGAGATCTTGAGGATCGATCGCCCCAATTGTTGAGGGCTGCTGACTTAGTTCGAGAGTTTCATGCAAATAACCTTTACCCCGAACCATCAGTAGCAAACCGTGCCGTTGTAAAACCGCCTGAATCCGATCGAATGCTGCGGGCAATCGATCGAATGGAATATCTGGGAACGCATGGTGGACGGCATGATAGTCTAGTCCTCCCATCAGCCAGCCAACCCAGGGATAGGTGTCCAGATTGCGGCAGGAGTAGAGTTGCGTCAGTTGGTAGCCACCAGTTCGTCCCCACATGCCATAGTGCTCCAAATGATCTCGCGCTTGGACAATTGTGCCAGCAGTACGCTCCAAAATCAGCCAGAACAGCAGGTAACGACCAACTTCACCCCGTGCGTTGAAAAAAGCCAGCAGTCCACCTTGAAGCACGAGTATTCCCGCCAGATCGATCCATAACTGCACTCGCAATTGCGGTAATACAGTTCTCAACTTCCAAGCATTGGTCAAGGTTTTAATAATCAGCCCGATGCCACCTAAGCCGAAAATATCTAGGCCCCACTGATGGCGTACATACCAGCGCAAGAAAGGATTTACCCTTTGATACTCGGCTTGTGTCCACTGCACGCGCTCTGGGTCGCGCAGGTCGATCCCATTCCAGCCGTGATGCAAGCGATGTAGCAGCGCATACGTTCCATAGGGCCAAAACATCGGCCAAGTCGTTAGGCGGGGCGCAATCGTCTCGAACCACGACCATCCCGTCAGCGTTTGGTGAACCGTATCGTGACTACAGAGCATCCAAAACGCATAAAAGATGCCTGTAATTGCCGTAATGCCCACGAACGTGAGGATGTTGTCACTCGTAGACCAAGCTAGTGCTGTGAGGCTGAGGACGATCGCGCCAATCGTCGCGAATCGAAATAGACCAACACGGGGATCGACCTGACGTAGATCGGCGATGGCGGTTTGCAGTTCTGTTGTGAGTTTGTCCGCGGCCGGAATATACACGCCCATACTTTACCTTCTTCAACGAAAATAAGGGGTTTAAATCCCCTTAGTATGCTGCTATCGAGGAGTTAGATGTAATCGATTACCGATCCCAGGATTTACCTTAGAGGCTAAATCTTGGTTAGGAATTTTACCTAAAAAAGACTGTAACTCTATGCGAGTAAATTTATAATTGTACTCTCCAGCAATCTCGATCGTAGTATCAATATCGATCGCCATTTGGGTTTTTCTCTGCAATGACTCATCTTCTTTCACTGCTGCAAAGAAATCGCGAACACTTTTCATAGTCATAACAATACCCCTCCTTTCCGATCTCCAGATGAAGTCAATCTTAATCATCTAGTCAAGCAGATTCGATCTTACTGGCTCAAAAGCAAATGCTATCTAAAATAAGATTTGGATCGTTTACTTCGTTCGCAGAGCGTCGGCTTGCTGAATCGATTGTCTAGATATTTATATTGTGCATTTCTCTTTTTTAAAGTTATAAAATCATCACAACTCTTAATGAGTGGAAACTGAGTTGGCTAGTATTAGTTGAGTTGCGAAAAATCGGTCTGATTCTAGTGTCGAGCCGTAACATGCCAAACGGCTGAATCGAAATTAACCGATGTGGCACTCAATTGTGATTCAGCAAAGCTGATGCTCTTCGAACGAAGCATGAATATCTCAGAACCTTAGCTATTTAAGGAATTATGACCTGGGGTGCCATGTGGTTTCGTGCTAATTAGTTGTTCGACTTCCTCACTAGAAATAATCCATCCCTGAGCATCAGCCTGTTCCAAAATTGACATGTACCACAGCGGATTTGATTGATTTTGATGCTTGTTTATTGATGTTTCTAGCTGCTCCAACCGACTATAAATATTTTCCAATAACTTTTCTAGATGGCTGTTTAATCGTGGGGATATTGGGTCAGTTGCTAGATCGGGCTGTCGCTTATTTGCTGTCGCGACTGCTGGATCGACGATCGATCCATTAACATGATTATTATTTGGTAATGACGATGTTGGGGGTAAATTTGGTGCTACTATTGGTGGTAGCGGAGCGGGAGCATCCCAATCATGCGAGTAAAATAATTATACTACGCAAGAGTTGAGAAGTAGTTTACTATGATATTTATTGAACATGCAGCAGCTCGCGGGTAGTTCTTCTTTACCTCAATCTCAATAATTTTTGTTTAACTTAAAGCTAGGTTTTAAATTATTATTTAGCCTGACACTACATGTCTATTTAAATATTCGCATCTCTGCTTTAATCCGTCGCCCATATTTTCAGTATTCCATTGCGCTCCGGATATTTTGATTCTGACACTGATTGTTTTTATTGTTGACTCTACTGCTCCAGAACCGATACATAGTCCCTGCTTTTGGTCTAATTTATAATTGGGAATTCTATCTTGATGTTCTTCTAAGTATGCTCTCTAAATTATCCACTTCTTTTGGGGGCGAGTTCCAATCACTAAATGCGGCTCTGGCTGCGGTAATTCCTCCTGCTTACAATTCTGTTCTAACTTGTTTG
>NZ_JANLWO010000264.1:0-1568 GCF_031364565.1 Chamaesiphon sp. OTE_20_metabat_361 | reverse complement strand
CTTTGGGCGAAGCGAGTAAATCGATCGCGACAAAGAAGATTTTACCTTGAGGATCGAGCAAGAACCGCCAAGCGATGTTCATCCCGACGCTGGCACCGAACCAAGGAGTTTGGACTTTACCAGTGACTTTAACTTGAGTGTAACCATCATCGATCGGTTCGACGACACCACGTTCTGGTAACATCTTCAAGCCCACACATTCTTCACGCATGTAGGTCAAAATTGCCGCAGGGCCGACAACTGGCGCTTGGAAAGGAGGTTGGAGCGCACCTTCTTCAACAAAGAGATTGGATGCTGCCATAAAGTCAAAGGCGTTCATGTTGTCGATGTAGCTCAACACGGTATAGTTGTCTACACCTTCGATTGCTGCCCGCGAACGGTCGGCAAAAGCACGAGGCGTAACGGAAGGAGCTTCACGTTTGTCATAATCTTGACCGCGTGCGGGATCGAAACCCATGTTAACCACGGTATTCCGCAAGACGGTGATTTGCTGACCTGCGTCGAGCTGTTTGATCGTTTCGAGTAACGCAGTTGCCTCCGTTGATGGCACATAACCCGCAGGAATCGGTGCGACCAAACCCTGTTTCATCATTTGACCCAACTCATACCAAAATCCGAGCTTGGTATTCATCCGAAAGGAGGTAAATGTGCGACAAATCGGCGTGTCAGTGTGCATCGCCAAATCGGTCATCACCTGAGTTTGCGAGTCAGGCTGCATTGATTTAATCAGATCCAGCAGGGGTTGTGCTAGCGCCATACTGGCCGAGCCAGTTGCCGCTGGGGTAATTGTCACGCCCATTTCCGTATAAGCGTACCAAAGTAGCGCTAATTGATCCTCAACGCTAAGTTGGTCGAAGGCTGCGGTTACAGCCGGGACTGCATCAGCAATTAGAGTGTTGGAAAAGATTGACTGAGCAGACTTTAGTGAAATAGACATAAGTACTACAGCTCTAATGAGATAAATAAGTATTAGTCAGGTTTTGCTTAAAAAACTTTACCGTTTGTTACAATACTATGGCAATGCCTGCACAAAAAGCAAATTATTTGAGTGAAAATCTTTGAGTGGTGGACGACTGCTAGATGGATAAAATGCGTTACAACGGATACGGGGATTGATGGGTACTATATTTCTAGGACTAAGGCTCGGCTCGCCGCTAGCAATAGCAGCAGCAATTATCGGAGTTTGGGCACTCAGTCTGTGGAACTGCTTGCAAATTCAGATCGGCACTCTCCATCCGCTGGGTTTGCTCTGTCTCGTCGGCTGGCAAACCTGGATCTATACCGGATTGTTTATTACGGCTCACGATGCGATGCACGGCAGCATCCACCCCTGGCAGCAAGTCAATCTGGCGATCGGGCAATCGTGCTTATGGCTGTATGCTGGATTTGACTATTCATTACTTGCTAGCAAACATCATCTGCATCACCAGTATCCAGCTAGCGATCGCGATCCCGATTTTCATGATGGCACACCCAACTTTTGGAACTGGTACGCACATTTTGTCTGCGAACATTTTAGCTGGGGACAAGCACTTAATTTAGTCTTCATGTTTTGTAGCTATGCGATC
>NZ_JANLWO010000137.1:0-5618 GCF_031364565.1 Chamaesiphon sp. OTE_20_metabat_361 | reverse complement strand
ATTCACGACTAAATTGTGAGGTGCTCTCATAGCCTACTCGATCGGCAGCAATCGTCGCAGTGGAATTTTCCGCCAGCATCAGGCGACGGGCTTCGAGTAGCCTTAATTGCTTTTGATATTGCAACGGACTCATCGATGTCACCTGCTTGAAATGATGATGGAAAGATGAAGCAGACATATTTGCTCGATCTGCCAAATCCTCAACTCGCATCGATCGAGTCAGATCGGTCTTGATAACTTGAATAACCTCGGCGATCCGTTGCATCTTACTACCCGATGTCGCAATCTGGCGGACAGCTTCACCTTGTTCGCCCATTAACAAGCGATAGTAAATTTCGTGGATAATCAGCGGAGCCAAGATCGGGATATCTTGGGGTGTATCCAATAGTTTAGTCAGTCTTAGGGCGCAATCGAGTAAGCTGGTGTCGGCGGTACTGACAAACAATCCTCTCACAGAATTCTCTGGCTTCCTCGCACTTGGCTTGGTTTGAGCGGTAATAATATCGCAAAGTTGATGCAGATCTAAGTCTAACTTGAAGCCTAAATATGGCCGAGCTGGAGTTGCCTCGACTACAAATCCGCTAATCGGTAGATCGATCGAGACGACCAGATATTGAGACGCGCCATAATTATAAGTTTCCTCCCCCAGTAATGCTTGCTTTTTGCCTTGTAAGAGGATGGCGAGGATCGGAGTGCTGACACCGTGGAGGCAGACTGGCGCAGCAGATTCGCGCTGAAACTCTAATCGATCGATCCCTGTCTGATGAAAACCGTTCCCCTTGCCGTCGGTGTGTCGGGTTACGAGTGTTGCTAGTTCGAGACATCGCTCCGAGATCGGACTGTGGTTGAGTATGCCTATCGTCATCCTAGTTACTCCGTCAGGATTCGCTCGTTTCCTTTTGAGCATTCTAACGTATCTAATCTCTGCCCAAAAGCTTGACTTGGAGGATTAGGCAATAAACGGCGAGGTCTGTGTATTTAAAACTGGGGCTGCTGCTTCTACTATGAATTCATCGGCATCAAACAGAAAAAACAACCATGTTAAACGTAGAAAATAAAGTTGTTATCATTACTGGAGCTAGTAGCGGCATCGGTGAAGCTACTGCCAAATTATTGGCAAAAAATGGCGCGAAAGTAGTTTTGGGCGCACGGCGGATCGATTCTCATTCTGAGAGGCTACGCCAACGATTAGAAACAATCGCTAAGGAAATTCACGCTGATGGTGGCATCGCTGAATACCAAGCTCTCGATGTGACCCAACGCAGATCGGGAAAGAATCCAATGAGCCTCACATCCTACCGCACCCTCGGTCGCTCTGAACAATCAAAATGAAAACAGCACTAATCACCGGAGCCAATAAAAGTATTGGTTTTGAAACCGCCCGTCAACTGTTGCAACAGGGATATTACATCTATTTAGGCAGCCGTAATTTAGAGAATGGTCTAGAAGCTGTCGAAAAGCTCAAAGCCGAAAGCTTGAATAATCTCGAAGTCATTCAAATAGATGTCAGCAATGATGAATCGGTAAAGGCAGCAAGAGTCGAAATCGGCAAAAAAACCGAAGTATTGGATGTACTGATTAATAACGCTGGTATCAGTGGTGCCATGCCTCAACCAACCAATACGGACATAGCTGTTTTTAAGCAGGTGTTTGATACAAATTTGTTTGGTGTTGTCAGAGTTACCCAGGGTTTCATAGATTTGCTACAAAAGTCCGCCCAACCCCGTATCGTGAATGTAACATCAGGTTTGGGTTCGCTCACCCTACACAACGACCCTAATTGGAAGTATTACAACGTTAAAGCGGCTGTTTATAACTCATCAAAAGCGGCACTCAATATGTACACGATCGTTCTGGCTTCCGAATTGCGGGATACACCGTTTAAAGTCAATGCTGTCGATCCCGGATATACTGCCACAGATTTCAACCAGCACAGTGGCCCTGGGACTGTAGAAGATGCCGCCGCGCGGTTAGTGAAATATGCCACCATCGATGCTGACGGCCCGACCGGAAAGTTTTTGAGTGATGACAACAGCCCAGAAACGGGAGAGAGCCTGTGGTAGTTCTGGATAGTTAACCCTCCAACCAATCAAACCATACCAAATGAGGTACTCATGAAAGTTATCGTCACAGGTTCGCTCGGAAACATCAGCAAGCCACTGACAAAAGAGTTAGTAGCAAAAGGTCACGCGGTGACGGTTATTAGTAGCACAAAGGAAAAGCAAACAGACATCGAAGCCTTGGGAGCCACCGCCGCCATTGGCTCATTGGAAGAAGTCGATTTCTTGGTGTCCACCTTTAGTGGTGCAGATGCGGTGTATTGTATGGTGCCGCCAAATAACTACTTCGATCTTAATCTCGACCTACTGGCATATTATCGCCGACTCGGCAATAACTATGCACGAGCAATCGAGCAATCGGGCGTAAAACGTGTAGTAAACCTAAGTAGCATTGGTGCTCATTTAGAGAAAGGATCGGGGATTTTACTTGGTGCTCACGATGTAGAGCAGATTCTCAACAAATTATCATCAGATGTAGCCATTACTCATCTGCGTCCTACTTCTTTCTACTATAATTTATTTGGCTATGTAGATACGATAAAAGCCGTGGGATTCTCCAGAGGAGAGGCCTCGCCAACGATCGCCGCTAACTACGGTGCAGATGACCAGATCCCTTGGGTTTCGCCAATCGATATTGCGGCTGTAATTGCTGAAGAAATAGCAACACCGCATGTTGGTAGAAAAGTACGTTATGTAGCAAGTGAAGAACTTACAGCTAACGAAACTGCGCGTATTTTAGGTGCGGCAATTGGCAAACCCGAACTGAAATGGATAATTGTTAGCAACGCACAAATGCTCGGTAGTTTAAAATCTGCTGGAATGAATCCACAAATTGCTGCTGGTTTAGTGGAAATGTATGCCAGTCTTCATAGTGGTTTATTAGCAGAAGATTATTACCGCAATAAACCAACGGTGATGGGCAAAGTCAAGCTGGCAGATTTTGCCAAAGAATTTGCTGCTGCTTTTTAAAAAATCGACACCATTACACAAACGATTAGTAAAGCACTCAAAGATCGCCGCAATCGTGCGCTGCTCTCGGTTAAATTTGGAGCTTTACGTGCTCCTGATGGCGGCTGAACGGGGTAGATGGGCGACCCTCCTCTATAAAAAACTTTGCTGCCTATAGCCTCAAACACCTGTGCGTAGATTATATCGACATCTACCATTTGGCTCGCCTCGATCCGCATGTGCCGAATCATTGGTAGCCCTTGGTGTGGACTTGTCCTCAGCAGAATTGACCCACATTGAAGCTATGATTTCCCCCACGGCGATCGCCGGAACGCGTTACGATCGACATCAAATGAAGCTGCTTGACAGTGAAAGCCAATTTATTGGCACTTCTTTTAATTCAGGAGTCAATCCATTACTTTCAAGCCATTCTGCAACTCTTGTTAATTCTCGATTACCCGAAAAATCAAACCAGTTTTGTCTTTCAACTTCATAGTCTCGAAGCACATCTTTGAATCGACCGAAAGCACCTCTCCCGTCGATCGCTACACAAAGTAGCTTTTGAAGAGTTTCGTTTGTAACTGTATCTATAAAATCTTTCATGTCCTCGTAAGAATCACGAGATCCCATGTGTGGAACATTTACCGTGCCCCTTACTCGAATTAGTACTCCCCTGCTTGGCTTCAATCAGGAAGTGAGACTCTTTGTAAAAGTCCGCAAATCGCGTCGTCTTAGCCTTCTCACTAAAAAATTTGATGTTTCTGTCAAAACAGTAGCGATCGCCTGCCTCGCTGTCTTTTGGGTGGCGGTGCTGGTACATTTAGAGCCACACATAGATCGCCAAAAAAGGTCTGATAATTTGCCCGTTCGTTCCCCTCGGAACCCAACCACTTAGTCAGGAAATCTTCAACTCGTTTACTTTCTGCTGCATTCATGCAAATTTGAACTTGGCGATCGGGGGTCTAGCTGAGATATCTTACCGCTAAGTAACTTACAATGAAAGCATTCTGGCTTATTAGAGGATACCTGAAAAAGTTTTTTGATGTGAATCGTAGATCTAAATCCTCCTTAAAAAGCGACCCAAATCACGCGGAGGTTCCCTCCGCAAAAAGGGGACATCGCGCTATTGAATGACTATGTACCTCATCCAGCAGGTGGTGAAGAAGGTTGCATTTTAGAAGTTTACAATGCCACAGGTAAATTTCTAAAAGTTGTAACTGTGCCAATATCTAGTATTGATGCTCTAGACGATCGCGTATCGACAACAACGGCTCAATTATCTATTTAGTTTACGATTTGAACGCAAACAATTGAGATTTTGTGACGATTTACGCAGCAGTTGCGATCGGCACCTGCAAAACTACTGTAAGTAATCCTGGAAACAGCCTATTGAGATCGTCAGAGCGGAGGGTGTTGATATGTTGAGTGCCTTCTTTGCGGGTGAATACCAGTCCCGATTCTCGCAAAATCTTGAAATGATGGGACATGGTAGATTTGGCGACAGCGCAGTCTAGATCCGAGCAAGTTAGTTCCCCAGTCTGAGCTAGTCGGTGGACGATCTGCAATCGCACGGGATCGCCTAGCGCATATAGCACGCCGACAAGGGTAATATCTTCAGATTGGGGATGATAGAAGGGGCGCATGGGATGGAGCTTCGGCGGTGCTGAGGGGGAATGGGGTGAGGCGCGATTCTCCAGGGGAGCGACTGAAATCACGCGGAGGTTCCCGACCCATGTGTTTGGGTCAGCGATTCGCGATACGCAGGGCTTCCCGTTCGCGCAGCGTCTCCGAAGGAGAGGGTTTAGCGAATCAAGACAAGACAGAGGCTACGCCAACGAGAATGTGGATACTGCCCTACTTGCATTATGCCATGTAAATTGATATAGTTTGATAATTCGAGAATATCGAACTATCGAATTACTTACAGCAGACTAATCCAGCCCTTCATTATTTAGTTAGCTTATGACATTGACCCAGCTATTTACACCGCTACAAATGGGAGCTTTGACTCTCCCCAATCGGATTCTGATGGCACCCTTGACGCGCTGTCGGGCAGACAATGACCACGTACCGACGGCGCTAATGGCGGAACACTACAGCCAGCGGGCGAGTGCGGGACTAGTTATTGCTGAGGCTACCGCTGCAATGGATGGTTGCTCGGCATTTGGCGCAGAACCAGGAATTTATAACGAGGCTCAGGTAGCTGGCTGGAAGCAAGTCACGGATGCGGTACATGCCAACGGCGGTCTAATTTTCCTCCAGATTTGGCATGGTGGGCGGGCTTGTCATCCATTATTGAATGGTGGTAAGGTGCCAGTTGCGCCGAGTGCGATCGCCATTACCAATGATGAAATCCATACTCCAGATGGGAAGTTTCCTTATACCGTTCCTCGCGAATTAACGGATGCCGAAATACCGACGATTATTGCTGGTTTTAAAGCAGCGGCGGTAAATGCCCAAGCAGCGGGATTTGATGGTGTGGAAATCCACAGCGCGAATGGTTATTTATTGGATGAATTTCTGCGGGATGGCTCGAATCAACGCAGCGGAGCTTATGGTGGTGCTGTCGAAAATCGCGCTCGGTTGTTGCTAGAAGTATTGGATGCGACG
>NZ_JANLWO010000216.1:0-2095 GCF_031364565.1 Chamaesiphon sp. OTE_20_metabat_361 | reverse complement strand
CCGCCCAAAGGGTGGCTCGGGGGTGGGATGAGACTTTTTGCCGACAAATTCCGCAGCAGAAATCGTACCAGTTTGCGAGGCAAAACCATCAGCGACGATATCGATTAATTCTTCGACGGGTAAATTGCCCACGGCGACGGCAGTCATTGCCGCTGGTTGATAATGGGTGGCGTGAAAATAGCGCATCTGTTGTGCCGTAACGCCTTCAATTACCGACTCTGGGCCTAATACCGATCGCCGATATGGTAATTTAGCAAATGCGACTTCGATCGCGTGTTGATAGATACGGCGCGAGGAGCTATCGTGCGATCTGCGAATTTCTTCCAGCACGACCATTTTTTCCCGATCGAAATCATCCTCGGGAATGCGCGGATTGGTAACGACATCGATCTGGAGTGGCGCTAATGCGGCAAAATCTTTGGGTGCGGTGGTGATGTAGTAGTGTGTATAGTCTTGACTCGTCGCCGCATTTGTGACCGCACCACGTTCTTCGATTGCCCGCTCGAATTCGCCAGCGGCGAGTCGCGAGGTACCTTTGAACACCATATGTTCGAGGAAGTGTGCCATCCCATTAATCGCATCGGTTTCTTGGAACGAACCGACATTGAGATAAATATTCAGATTGACTGCCTCGACAGGCATCTGTTCGGCAATAATAGTCAATCCGCTGGGCAATGTGCGCACGGTGGGGCGATCGATTTGATTGGTCACGGCAATTTGTTCCTGCTAAATAAGTCTACTACTGCTTGTGCTGGCGATGCTCGTTCCGAGTATCGCCAGCCGACAGAAATGTCGTCTAAGGGATGAAAGGAACTTTGTTGGGTATGCCCTAGTTTCATTCTTCTGCTTGGTGCGCTCAATCTGGAGGAAACCTCCAGAGCGCGCATCCGCAACCCAACCTACAGATCTTCAACTGAGCCAACGAGACTAATCGGGCTAGCCACCTCGCTGGCATCGATTCGGACTTGCTGCTTAGTAGTAGTCAACTACAGTACCAGTATAGTAGACCCACAGGCACAGATCGCTCCTCTTGAAAGGGGAAAGGGGTTTTGATGACAGGAAAGGGTTGACATGTAATTTAGCCATTTTCCCCAAAATAGCAGGAGCGCCAAGAAAATTAGCCGATCGAGTCTAGATACTTTTGATTAATGGTTTGAAGAATGGGAATACTAGCAATTAGTAGTAGTTAAGTAACTATAAATATTATCTGCACCGACTACAATTTGAACCGCTTTGACGCACAGCACGTAATTATATGAATATTTCCAAAACACTCGGGCGATACGAACATCTGTGGCGCAAAGATAATGCCATCTATTTAGCATTTGGCTGGGCAGCATTATCCCTGTTTACTTATGTCTTTTTTAGCGGCCCAGCGGGCGGGGATCGACCATTTTGGTATCGGATTTTTACCGCGTATATCTTGCAAAATGTGCCGACATTAGTAGCTGGTTTATTGTGTCTGCGGAATGGCCTGAGTCGGCGGATGCCCAGTGGTAGTCAGGTATGGTTGTTTATTGGGATTGCTTTACTATCTTATTTTACGGGAAATATCTTCTTTAGCTCGTGGGAATTGGTGTGGCATCTCAATTCGACTGGTTCGCTGGGCGATCCATTTTTCGTGATTTTCTATATCTGTTTGTCCATCGGGATGTTGGGGATGCTCGTGAGTAAGCAGGTGAGGTTAAATATCTATCAATGGTCGCTGGTAGCTGGCATTAGTACTTACGCGGCAGTCATTTTGATGTGGGTACTCAAGCCACCTGCCCCGCCTGTGGCGCTCTCTCAAACCCAGGCGGTAGCGACTGCGGCGATGGCACCTGAGATCCAGCCAGCAGAAACACCTGCGACTCCAGCACCGGAGCCGATCGTGACATTCGATCGACTCCTCAAGCCTTACGGACAGAAGTTAAATCTTTTTTATGTCTGGAGTGATGTGTTTTTGTTTGCCCTGGCTATCGTAATGACTTTGGCTTTTTGGGGCGGACGGCTCAGTAGTGCTTGGCAGACCAATGCTTTAGCGATCGTCTGCTACTACATTGCCGATATGTGGCTTGCATATGCCGGAAATCACATTCAAGACTATCAAGGTGGC
>NZ_JANLWO010000130.1:0-8601 GCF_031364565.1 Chamaesiphon sp. OTE_20_metabat_361 | reverse complement strand
CCAAACCCGCGCGATACCAGTACGATAGAGTTGGAAAAAGACACCATCGATCGCAATTAACTTACGACTACCTATTGCTGGTGAGAAGTGATAATCTTTCCAGACTGATTCAATATTCTGTCCGACTTGTGTCAGTTGGGCAAACGCATAGTTGATTCTCTGCTCTGCTGGAGAAAGGTCATCAGTAGATTGACTATCAGAACTAGCTAAACTTGCTAAGATCCATTGATACTTGGTAAGCAGACAGTTTACTATCGATGTCGATAAAACATATCGATTGTTTCGATCGGGGACATGTTTGTAGACAATCTTTAGATATTCATATGTCATCGACCAGAATAGATCTATACCAGAAAATTCAGATAATTGTCGGTTGAATATTTTGCTAATATAGCTTTCCCAACTACCAAAATCTGCTAATTTGCGTACATATTGTAACGGTTCATCTAAATAAGCGATGTCGCCTAATAAAGATAACTCATTCAATAAAATATTATCTGGGCCGACTGTTTTGGTTCCCAATGTTACCTGCTTGAGGACAGAACTTCTGAGTAATCCATAAATAGGTGAGCCATATCCCATTCCCCATAATACAACTTGAAAGCGAGAGACTGGATCTAAACCTCTAGTATCAACACCTCTACCAATCGTGCCTAAATCTTGCTTGTTTTCATCTATCCAAACAGATTTTGGATAGTATAAAACTACAGAGGGATTGTCTTCTAATCCAGTAACACATTTAGATAAAAATTGTGGGTGCCAAAGATCGTGTCCAGATATCCAGACAAAATATTGAGAATTTGAGGTTTCAAATACTTGCTTGAAGTTGTCTGCTGCACCAATATTAAGTGGATTTGCGATAATTCTAATTCGACTATCCTTAGCTGCGAACTGGTTGCAAATATCTAAAGTATTGTCAGTAGAAGCATTGTCAGAAATAATCAATTCAAAATCAGCATATTCTTGATTTAATATAGATTCTATTGTTGCACCAATATGTTTTGACTCATTATATATTGGCATTCCAATATTGACTTGCTTGAAATTCATATCCACGATTTATCTCTCCCTAATTATCGATCGATACGTTGTAACCAGGCTCCTGGCCAATAGGTTACATTTTCAGATAAACCGTTACTTTCATTAAATTCCCATTTTGGCTGTTCTAGTCTAAATTCAGGATGAGTTGCTAAAAACTCTTGAGCTGCATGATAAGGATTATTGGTACCCCAATCTGCTTGAGATCGAGGTGCAGATACTAAATCTTTCATAATACCATCAGTTGCAACGATATAAGATCCTAGAGATACTAGCTCTGCATAAGCATTTAATTCTGCTAAAACATGTTCTCTACTGTGATTTGAATCTAGGATAATTAAAACTTTATCAGTAGGTTTGATTAATGATTTTACTTGAGATACGATATCAGTATTTACGGAACTTCCTTCAACAAGGGTAATATATTCAAACAAGTTATGCTCTTCAATCGCCACACGATTGTGCGGTCTAATTTCGATGTCAATACCAATTATCTTCCCCCGACCTATTGCTTTACACAAGCTAGCATAAAGAATGAGAGAGCCACCGTGTGCTATACCCGTTTCGATAATGACATCTGGCTCGATCTTGTAAATAACTTCTTGGGTACGAACGATATCTTCTGGTAATTGAATGATTGGTCTACCCATCCAGCTAAAGGTATACACATATTTATTGTCCCAACCACAGCGTAGCCACGTTTGAGAGATAATATTAAATGCTTCTGGAGTTCCAATCTTATAAACAGAATTAGATTGATTCTCTTCTACAATAACTTCATTATTCTCTAAATCTATTTTAACTGATTTCATAATTATATTTTATTGAACATACTTCATGTAAACTAAACTCAGGCTACTATCCGATCGATCGGTTTCGATCCATGATACTATATCATTTTTGAAATTGCGCTCTAAACAAATGCGATGTGTTTCATGAAAACCAGCTTTTTGATAAAAACTTATAGCTGTATTATCAGATCTTACTCTAACATTTAAATTTGATAGCTCTAAATATTCTCGTGCCCAATTAATAAGAGTTTGCAAAGCTAGTTTCATAGTTCCAGCAGGAGCATGTCCACCTCGAACGATTGCATCAGCTTCTCCATACTTGTTCTTCCAGTCAATAAAATCTAGTCCCATATACCCGAAAGATACTCCATGCAAATCTTCAAGCATAAATATAATTTTATTTTCATTGTATCTAACTACTTCAGTTAACCAATTCGCTGTACGTTCCTCTGTTGCTTGAAATTCAGTTAGAAAAGCACTTACATAACGATTTCGCCAATTAGTCAAATTATGAATATCATTTTGATTGAGTAAATTTGGGTTAGTAGCAATTGGTCTAAGGAGACATATTACAGGCTTTCCTACGGGTATACATATCTCAGACCCTGGTAAACCCGCACTATTTTTTAAAATAGAGACTATAGTTTTTCCCGTTTTGATGCCTATCATTGGGACTTCTCCAGAAAATAAGAAGCTATACTATCAGTAATTTGTTTTAATGTTTCTGTTGACATATCTGAATGGAGCGGTAAAGAGAAAATCTCTTTAGCAACTTTTTCTGTTGTAGACAAATCTCCTTGTCGAAAATCTTTAAACAAAGTAAATAAATGTCCTGGCTGCCAATGAATTCCTGTGTCTACGCCTCGATCTGAGAGATAAGATCGCAGTGCATCCCGATCTTCTTCTGGTACCCGTATATAGTATAAGAAAGGTGTTATGTTAGAAAAGTCTGTTTTAGGTACTATTACTTGAGGAATTTGACTTAGGGCTTTGTTATAAAAAGTGCCGTAAGCTGCGCGATTATCAGAAATTCGACTCATTTTAGCTATTTGAGCTAGTCCAACAGCCGCATGAAGATTTGCCATATGATATCTAAAACCTAATCTTTTAACATCATAAGTCCAGGCCCGCTGATTTTGATACATCACAGATGAAGGCTGTCCCATTCCAATCAGTCTCATTTCATGTATCGCTCTTAATTCATCTTCGGTACGAACAATTATTGCCCCTCCGTCTATGCACGTCATTGTTTTAACTGGGTCAAAGCTAAACATACAAATATCAGAGAAACTGCCAACCATTTGACCCTTGTATTTAGATCCAAATGAATGTGCCGCATCATGAATGACCCGTAGATTATATTTATGTGCTAATTCTGCAACACGAGAATGATCGCACAAAACACAATCATAGTCCATGACAATAATTGCTTTAGTCTTTGATGTAATTAGCTGTTCAGCTTTATCTAAGTCTATACATAGTGTTCGATCGTCAATATCACAGAATACAGGTTCTGCCCCAGTTGCTAAAATTGCCTGAAAATCGGCGATATTATTGAAAGATGGGGTGATAACTTCATCACCAACTCCTATCCCTGCAACCATCAACCCTAAATGCAATGCAGCATGTCCAGTGCTAACAGCAGCTACATATCGATCTGATATATTTAAAAATTTTTTAAGTGCATCTTCAAATTCACCGACATAACTGCCCATTCCTAGCCAACCTAGCTCTAATGCTTTTGTGCTTGCAACTATCTCTTCTTGCTCGATTAATGGTTGAAAAACTGGTATTCTATTCATGGTAATATACGAACAGTATTAAATAGTAAAATCAGGATAGTCTCGGTCGCGTTGATTAATTACGCTCACAGCTAAGGGCATTTCAATCCCAAAAGCTGGATCGTTCCATCTAACACCTTTAGCCGCATCTGCTTTGTAAACACCAGCCATTTGGTAAAATACTTCCGTATCATCTACCAGCGTTTGCAAGCCGTGCGCGCAGCCAGGAGGGATGTAAAACATCTGATGATTGTCAGCAGTTAATTCCGTGGCTATCCACTGTTTAAAGGTGGGAGATGAGGCGCGTAAATCGAGAATGACATCATAGATGGCTCCTTTGGTACAGCGAACTAACTTAGTTTCTGTATCGGGAGCTATTTGATAGTGCATCCCTCTTATTGTTCCCTTGTGAGTGGTAAAGGAAACATTACACTGAACAAAATTGCTATTTAATCCTTGTTGCTGAAATTCATCGGCGCAAAAGCTGCGAGCAAAGAAGCCGCGCTCGTCAGTGATGGGTTCGATTTCAATTAGGTACGCGCCAGGGATTTTCGTGGGGGTGAATTTCATGTAACTAAATTATCAAAAAAATAGGATAATAGAGATGAGAACTGTCAAAAAATCATTACGATGCAAGTCTCCCTCACCCTTTACGCAGACCAACTACTTCAACGGATGATGTCATTGGGCTATCGTGACCCTGTTCAGGCGATCGAAATTGCCCTAGAACGCATGGTAGAATCCGAGATGAATCGTGATGACTCTCCAGAAATAATCGAATGGATGCGCCAAGAAGTCGCTATCGGAGCATCACAAGCAGAAAAAGGTGAATTTTCCACCTTGAGTTTGGGTGAAATTAAAGCTCAGGTTTTAGTGCAGCATCAACAAAATCTCTCCTGAAAGTCTAGACGATGGCACGATACCTACTAACCCAACGCGCCGAGCAGGACTATCGAGAAATTCTTGCTTTCACACTAAATGAATGGGGAGTGGAGCAATTCACAGCCTACGCTACTGTGTTCGATAACGCTTTTGAGCGACTTGTTACTATGCCGCGCTTTGGCATTCGGCGCGATGACATTCGCGAAGGCTACTATTGTTATCGCGTTGAGAAACATTACATTTTCTATCGGATAAATAACGATTGCATTGAGGTTGTAAGAATCCTTCACACTAAACGAAGGATGACACGAGATTTATTTTCAAATGACCTCTAGCTGCGGGATTGGCACGACAAATTTACCACCCCAGCCTCGAATACATGCCATCTGTGCAATGATTTCCGATCGCAGGTTCCAAGGTAAAATTAGTAAATAATCTGGTTTAGTCTCAGCGATCCGATCGGGATGACAAATCGGAATATGAGTACCCGGTAAAAATAAGCCCTGTTTATGTGGGCTACGATCGACTGTATAATCGATAAAATCTGTCCGCACGCCGCAGTAATTAAGTAAGGTATTGCCTTTAGCTGGTGCGCCATATCCAACGATCGATTTACCTTCAGTTTTAGCCTGAATCAAAAATGCGAGTAGTTGACGCTTGATGCTTTCGACTCGTTCGGTAAAGTCTAAGTAAGTATCGATTTTATCGAGATGAGCTGCAATTTCTTTGGCTTTTAATTCGGTTACTCGCTCGGTGACTGGCTGTTGGGTATTTTCGGTATGTTTGCCATATATTCTCAAAGAACCGCCATGTGTAGGTAATTCTTCAACATCGAATAAAGTCAAACCATGTGCGGCAAATACTTTTTCGACAGTGAGGAAAGAGAAGTAGGAAAAATGCTCGTGATAAATGGTGTCGAACTGATTTTGAGCGATTAATTGTAATAAGTGAGGAAATTCGATCGTGATGATGCCATCTGGCTTAAGCAGCAGTTTCATCCCTGCGACAAAATCATTGAGATCTGGTACGTGAGCGAGGACATTATTACCTAGTAGTAAATCTGCTTGTTTATCGAGTGCGACTAATTCTATCGCTGTTTGCACGCCAAAGAATTTAGTCAGCGTAGGAATACCTTTAGCTTCGGCAACTGCGGCGACATTCGATGCTGGTTCGATGCCGAGTACGGGAATATTTTGCTTTTGAAAATACTGTAACAAATAGCCATCATTACTAGCAATTTCGATAACTTGACTCGATCGATTCTCCGAAGGAGAGGCTACGCCAACGAATCCAAATCGTTCGACCATTAGATTGGTGTACCGCTCACAATGCTGAAGCCAGCTTTCGGAATAGGAAGAAAAGTAAGCATAGTCACCATCACCGAAAATATGCTCTCGCGATTCTACTTCTGGTAATTGAACTAGAAAACAGCAATCGCACACATAAGTATGTAGTGGGTAAAACTTCTCCGCTTTGTCAATTTGTTCGAGCTTGAGGAAATCATTGGAAATTGGAGAGCCACCTAAATTAACAAATGTATGTTGGAGGGGCTGTTGACAAAAACGACAATTATGATGAGTCATATTTAGAGGGTGAAGATTAGAGGGTGTATACACAAATCTATGGTGGTGATGCGTAGTCCTTTACCCCACCCCAGCCCTCCCCTTATAAAGGGGAGGGGGCAAAAGCCCCCCTTTATAAGGGGGGTTGGGGGGTAAATCAACCTCAAACGAAGGGGTAATTTAGACACCACTCTAACGAATAAAATCCTAATATTTTTACTAGTTATTGATTATTTGTTGAAGGGCTAGTTCTGATAATGGTAAAGCCTCAAGATTTGAATATTGTAGATGAGAACCAGATCGTTCTTGTAGTCTTTGTTGCTGTGAATCGAGAAAGTTTTCATACCAGACGATCGTTTTCTCTAAGCCGCGATCGAGTGTAAAGTTAGGCATCCACCCTAGAATTTCTCTAGCCTTAGTTGCATCTAGAAACTGATGCTGAATTTCATTGTTAGCTTGATTTTGAACGATCGGACTTAATTCAGACCCCATGATCTCGACGATCTGAGAGACTAAATCTAGCACGGTAACTTGCGTCTCGTTAGAAAAGTTAAAGGCTTGTCCATATAAACTCGAATTAGTTGCCAATTGTTCGGCGAGTAATGTGTATGCAGCCGCACCATCTTCGCAATAAATATAGTCGCGGATATAACTACCATCCGATCGAATTATAGGAGCTTCACCGCGCAGGATCGATCGAATCGTACCGGGAATAATCCGATTCCAATTTAAGTCGCCGCCACCGTAGAAATTGCCACAGCGGGTAATTGCGACGGGTAATTTATATGTGTGTCCGTAAGCTTGAGCGATTAAGTCAGCACAGGATTTACTAACGTCGTAGGGGTGCAAACCTTGAAGGGGTGTGGTTTCGATATAGGGGAGCGTATCGCAGTCGCCATAAGCCTTATCTGATGATGCCATCACGATTTGCTTGACGGTGGGGCTGTGACGACAGGCTTCGAGCATTTGCCACGTACCCGCGATATTTGTCTCAAAAGTCGAAATTGGGTTCCGATTGGCAATCCCGACGATTGTCTGGGCGGCTAGGTGCATTACCGTATCGATTTCGTATTCGCCTAAGACGCGTTCGAGGAAGACTCGATCGCACACATCGCCGCGCACGACTTTGACGCGATCGATCGATCCAGAGCGGATTAATTCCGATTGCGGTACCGCATCGCGCACGACGCAGATAACATCCGCACCCAAACCCAACAATCGTTTCACCAACCAACCACCCAGCAAGCCTGTCGCGCCAGTGACTAATGTCGGACGATTATCCCAAAAATTACTACTTTGACTCATCGCCAATCTATCCGCATACGATACAACCCACCTGCTTATTATTCCCAAACTTTCCAGGGAGGATTGCCACTTTGCCAGTAATTTTCCAAATTGTACTTATCGCGGAGGGTATCCATACATTGCCAGAAGTCATAGTGACGATAAGCTGCTAACTGTCCATCTGTAGCTAATTGCTCTAATAGTTCAATTTCTAATCCCGCACTGTCATTGGTGAGGTACTTAAACACCTGGGGTTCCATCACCAGAAATCCGCCATTAATCCAGCCTTCACCCGCTTGAGGCTTTTCGGTGAAGTTTGCCACCAAATCGCCTTCGATTACCAGTCCGCCAAATCGCGCTGGTGGACGGACCGCACTGACTGTTACCCATTTACCGTGGGATTTGTGAAATGCTAGCAACTGTTGGAGATCGATATTGCTGACGCCATCGCCATAGGTAATCAGGAACGTTCCATCACTGAGATAAGGTTCTAAGCGTTTGAGTCGTCCGCCAGTATTAGTTTGGACTCCCGTATCGAGCAAATGGAGTTTCCAGTCTTCGCATTCTTTAAGTTGGGGCTGAACCAATCCAGTGGCTAGATCTAGCGTCATACTCCCGTTGAGGGTGTAGTAGTCCAGAAAATAGCGTTTGATATATTCGCCTTTATAGCCCAATGCCACTAAAAACTCGTTAAATCCATAGTGGGCATAGTGTTTCATGATATGCCAGAGGATCGGACGACCGCCAATTTCGACCATTGGTTTGGGGCGAATTTCAGTTTCTTCAGTCAGACGCGTGCCTAAACCACCTGCTAAGAGAACGACTTTCATAGAATAAGTTGCTGGTTGATGAGTACACCCTGCACCCGCAACTACTTAGCTGGTTGAGTTGGTTGCTTTGGCTCAGTTGGTTTTAGAGTACCCACTTTTTTAGGCTCCGCCATCTGTTTATCGATAGCCGCGAGTAATTCTTTGTACTCCTTGTTGGTGGGATTGAGTTTGACGAGCTGTTCGAGGGCGGCTTTGGTGCCTGGAGCGTCACCTGTCCGCATCCGAATCTCGACTAAGCCACGTAGTGCAGTTTGATTATTTGGTTCTCGTTTTAAAACTGCGAGAAAACCTTTCTCTTCGGCTTTAAATTGGGCACTCTGAGATTGGGCGGGATTTTCGCTGGCGACGGGTTGGTTCAGTGAGCTGCCAAATAATCCGCTCAGTCCTGATACGCTCGAAATCAAGAAAGCCATGCCAGAGGCTAGTACAAAGG
>NZ_JANLWO010000191.1:0-3272 GCF_031364565.1 Chamaesiphon sp. OTE_20_metabat_361 | reverse complement strand
ACCGCAGTCTCAATAAATAAATAACCCCACCACTCAAGCGTTTTTATAAAAACTCACCAGTATTCACTTTCTTTTTTGGCTTTCTTGTGTTTTTTTTTTGGGGGGGAAACCCCCTAAAAAAAACGCCGCTAAACCCTCGGGGAACCCGAGGAGCGCGAATCGCTATCCACTAAAACACCAGTAACTTTGTGCCGATGCAAGATGTGAATATTAGGACGCCTTGACCGCTTGCTTGGGTAGGAGTGTAGAAGTTGCGCTCGAACCGCGTGCTACTCCCGGACTCAATAACGATTGTGCTAACAGCCGACGATAGAGATCGCTGAGTTGAATCGCGACACCCGTCCAACTGAAGTTTTGGTGTACTCGTGCTGAGGCTTGCTTGCGGATTTTCCGCGCCCAGATATCATCGGTCAAAATCCGCCCGATCGCGTGGGCAAATTTGCTAACATCATGAGGTGGTACTAATAGTCCGGTTTCCTCAGAGATGACGGTAAATTTCAAACCGCCAACCTCCGAAGCTACTACTGGCGTACCGCAAGCCATTGCTTCGATCGCGACTAAGCCAAAGGGTTCGTAGTGACTGGGGATAACGCAGACATCGGCAGCGGTATAGTACAGTGCTAACCGATCGTGTCCGACCATGCCCACAAAGTCCGTCGTCGTAGCTAAGTCTAATTCGGCTACGATATCTTCGATCCGGCGGCGCTCGACACCATCAGCCTCATTGGGGTCGCTACCACCGACGACTAATAATTTTAAGTGTTGAGGATCGATTTCTTCGCCTTGTTCTAAGTGCGATCGCAACTCACCAGTAGCCCGGATTAGGGTTTCAATCCCTTTGCGTTTGTCAAAGCGACCGACATATAGGACGACTTTCTGCTTAGCACTAATACCCAACTGCTTGCGGGCTTCAGATTTGGAAATGGGGCGGAAGGTACTCACGTCGGTACCACAAGGAATAATATCAATGCTACCAATTTTGGATACGAGCGCCTCTAGATCGTCAGATTCTTGGGGGCTAGTGGCAACGATCGAATGCGCCTGTTCGAGCAGGTCTTTTTCAACAGCCAGACGCGTTTGGGCGATTTCGGGGATCTCCGTTACCGACTGATACTTAACGGCTCCGAGCGAGTGATAGGTATGAATCAGTTGCAGATTTTGGCTGCGCTGGAGTTGGAGTCCGACCCACCCCGACATCCAATAATTAGTATGGGCTAAGGGATAGCTCATCCCTTCTTTTTGCTGGAACTTCTGAAAAGCTGCCACGAATTCGGGCATGTATTGGAACATTTCATCTCGCGGAATATAAGCTTCCGGCCCTGCTGTCAACCGAATGGTGCGACAATGCGGCGAGTGCTGGACGATCGTCGCATCATCGGGACTGCTCTTGCGCGTAAACATATCTACTTGCCAACCCAATTTGGCTAATGCCTCGCCAACTTGCCGAACGTAGACATTTTGACCGCCAGCAGCATCTTTACCGATTTCGGCTGCTGGATCGCCATGCTCGGAGATTAACGCGATCGCTTGACGAGTCGGGATTTGCATCCGTGCGGAAGCAAATGGTTGATGTGGCTGCATCACTGGTGAGTTACTGACTGGTGGGTTAATAGTGGTTGTGGGGAATTTTCCGGTTGACATATCTGCACCTCAGTAAAAATTGACATTAATTTAACTTGAGTCTTTCGTACCAGCAGTTACGCTAAGTAACCGTCAGTTCTGGATCGAAGGAACGGTATCCCAATATGTCTAAAACGACCGGGACACCTTGTCTGGATCGGTTGGTAACGATCGCACAGAGGTTTCCAAGGGGTTAGCAGCTCCTATCCCAAACTGACGTTAATTATGATGTAACTGCGATTTTCACGATGAAAATCTTGGGGATTGACTATGGGAATTCGGGCTGGAGTACCTACTTTACAAGTTGTACCTACTGGAGACTCGGGTGAGTCTTTACTCGTCGCTCATAACTCGGCGATCGTCTGGACTGGGGTGGCAGCAACGAGCGAGGATGTTATTCGCTCGTTGCTAGCGGGCGACACTTCAGCTTATCCCAGCGACCTGGTGCTGACCGGAGCGATGCCCATTACTCGCGAATTTTTCAGCTAAGATCTGCTCGTAAACAGCTTCATAGCCTGCGACCATTTGCTCGATGCCAAATCGCTGAGCGACGTACTCCCGACAGGCAAGTCTAGAAATCTGCGGGATGTTGGCAACAGCCGCGATGCACTCATCGAGCGTATCGCAGATGAATCCGCTGACGCCATCGGCGACCACTTCAGGCACCGAGCCGAGATTCATCGCGATTACTGGCGTACCTGCTGCCATTGATTCGATCGTTACCAGCCCGAAAGGTTCGCGCCAGGTGATCGGAAATAGCGTCGCTACCGCTCTGCCCATCAACTCATTTTTCATAAAGTGATCGGCTTCACCCAAGAATTGGATGAACTCGCCATCGATATGCGGCTTAATGATGTCCTCAAAGTATTCCACATCGACCGGATCGACTTTCCCCGCCATTTTCAACGGTATGCCCGTCGCTTTGGCAATCTCGATCGCATGATGCGGCCCTTTTTCAACCGAAATCCTGCCGAGAAATGCTAAATACGCTGGCTCGTCAGCAACGGGGAAAAAATGATGGGTACTGACATCGATGCTGTTGTAAACAGTCGCGACATGATTTAGTCCCAGTCGTTCTTCCCGTTGAGCATTAGAAATACTGACAAATGGCTGCGCCTTGGCATGAACGAACATTTTTTCGTTGTCTGGAGTGAAAATTCCATGCAGTGTATGAACGGTCGGTGTTTTGGTCAATTTGCTGTAAGGCAATGCCGCACAGCCCATGTGTGAGTGGATCAAATCGAAATCCCCCGCTCGTTCGTACACCTGCGCTAACTGGAGCATTTCGTAAATGCCGCATTCTTTAATTTTTGAATCCAATCGCAATGCTTGGGGATGAACCGACTCCAGTTTAGCTGATGTAATCGAGTCTCCCGATGCGAACAAAGTCACATCATGCCCCCTGGCAACCAACTCATCTGTTAATAATCCAACTACCAATTCTATCCCACCATATGCTGGCGGGGGGACTCGTTCCCACAAAGGTGCAATTTGAGCAATTTTCATTATAGTTCTCCTGGAACATATGATGTCACTAGCGATCGGCTATACAAAATCCGCTTGGTTTAGCACGATTAAGTGTCGCCGTTTCAGCAGTCAAACCGAACTGTCGCTCGCTAGTAATTCACGAAAAATATCTTAAATAAGCTTGC
>NZ_JANLWO010000142.1:0-1788 GCF_031364565.1 Chamaesiphon sp. OTE_20_metabat_361 | reverse complement strand
GCTCAGATCGTCCCAGCTAGCAAACTTTTGCGCTGGCTGACTAGCTCGCTTCAAGATAATACTTTCAACTATATCTCTCGTGATTTTTACGCTCGATCTTTCTATTTTTACCATTAGCTCATCTTGGTTGAGATGATTGATTAGATCGAGCGCGAGCGTTGCTTTGTCTGAACCCGTCGAGACACCAGTTGCCGCTGGCTTGGTTTCAGCAGATTTAGTTGTTTTCGGCACTAAAATTGTTGCTGTAGTTTGTGCCTGCGGTTCGATCGCAACAGGAATAGATGCAGATGTATCTGCGGCTTTAGTTTTTTTACTACTTCTAGGAGTGGTTTTAGTTGCTTTGGTTGGTTTGGGTTCTGGTGAATCCGATCCTAAAGTCTCTACAGACTCACTTTTTTTCTTTCGCTCGATCTTAGGTTGAGAATCTACTACTGGCTTAACTTCCTGTTCTGGTAAGTCTACGATCGAAAGCAATTTTTTCTCTTCAGCTTGAATTTGTTTTCCGCTTTCATCCTTTGGCTTAGTTGCTAGAGCTGATGCGATCGTATCTAATATTTGTTGATGATTGGCAAGTTGGGAAACGATCGGCTGGAGTTGAGTCGAGATCGCGGCGGTAATTTCAGGTAATAGTCGATCGATACTGGCAGCGATGATGTCAGTTAATAGATCGGGAGCGGTATCTGGAGTAAGACTCTCACTTGCTGACTGTGGTGTGAATAACTTTAATTGATCGATCGCTGATTTGTGCGAGTTAGCATCGATGACAAAAGCATTTACCATCTCCGCTTTTCTGATATCTTTTTCCTTCGCTCTGACGGCAGCGTAATATTCCCGATGACCTTCGATTACTGTATATTTTTCTACACCCGTTTGTTGCAAGATTAATGGACGGAGCAATCCATCTGCTGCTAGCATTGCATCGGCTAATCGATCGATCTCTGCCTTTTTAAATTTTGACTTAGATACAGTCGAGCTGATACTTTTAACATCAACAAAATAACATTTAATCATGAGACTAACCCAATCTTAGTTAAAACTTCCTGTGCCAAAACTTCAAACTCCATTGCCGAAACCTGAGCGGTACTCTTGACTTCATCGGCATACTTAAAGATCGATTTGGGATCTGGATATTCGATATCGCCGACGACAACTATTTTATTAAATGATTCTGATAGGGCAGTGCGATCGTAAATGACCGATTCCATCAGGGGCATCTCATAGCGATTACTAATAACTGCTCGTTGCTTGGGGAAGGTGTATTCGATAAATCGAGCATTAGTCGAGATTTTTGAAGCTAATACACCTAAGACTTGAATCGGCTTTTTACCAATAATCGACCGGGTTTCATCGATTGCTTTGATATAATTCTTGACCGTAGGTAAGCCCTGATTTGCAAACGGTTTGAGATCGGAAGGGATAATTAGATAGTCAGCGGTGAGTAGTGCAACTTCGGCATAAATATCGCGAGATGGTGGGGTGTCGATTATCACAATATCGTAATTGTTTTCTACCCGCTTGAGCTTTTCGATCAGTCTATTTCGACTTGCCATCGAGGTTGTCAAATCTACCTGACGATCGATTAAATTGATATGTGCTGGAATGACGGCAATTTCTGGATCGCTAAAATATTGTGATTCGCGGACTATTTCATGGATAAAATTGGTATCGGCACTACTGATGAGATGGCAAACATTGCGATCGCGCAAATCATCTTCTTCTTCAAACTGAAACTTAACTAAACCTGTTGCAAAGGTACTATTTGCCTGAGCGTCGATATCGATTAATAAT
>NZ_JANLWO010000117.1:0-8288 GCF_031364565.1 Chamaesiphon sp. OTE_20_metabat_361 | reverse complement strand
TATTCCTGCCGATCTCCAAGCTAAAGCGGATGAGTTTCGCTTGAAACTATTGGAATCTGTTGCCGATACTTCAGATGAATTGACCGAGAAATATCTCGAAGGTCAAGAAATCTCCGAAGCTGAGGTCAAAGCCGCAATTCGTAAAGGGACAATCGCAGGTACGATGGTACCGATGTTCTGTGGCTCTGCCTTCAAGAACAAAGGCGTTCAAGCCCTGCTGGATGCAGTAATCGATTATCTCCCTTGCCCAACTGAAGTTCCGGCAATTAAAGGTAAAGATGTCGATGATGAGACGATCGAAGTCGAGCGTCATGCAGATGATAACGAGCCATTTGCAGCCTTGGCATTCAAGATCATGGCGGACAAATACGGTCGTCTGACCTTTATCCGGGTCTACTCTGGAGTAGTCAAAACTGGTACTTACGTCTTGAACCCGACCAAGGGTAAGAAAGAACGGATTTCCCGGTTGATTATCCTCAAAGCTGACGATCGCCAAGAGGTAGATGAACTGCGCGCTGGCGACTTAGGTGCCGTCCTCGGACTCAAAGACACCTTTACGGGTGACACTTTGTGCGATGAAGATAATCCAGTCATTCTAGAATCGCTATTCATCCCCGAACCAGTGATTTCACTGGCGGTGGAACCGAAGACCAAGCAGGACATGGAGAAACTCTCCAAAGCGCTGATTGCTCTGTCCCAGGAAGATCCGACCTTCCGCGTCCATACCGATGCGGAAACCAATCAAACCGTAATTGCGGGGATGGGCGAACTTCACCTCGAAATTCTGGTCGATCGGATGCTGCGCGAGTTTGGTGTCGAAGCCAACATCGGTGCGCCACAGGTGGCTTATCGCGAAACCATTCGTAAGAGTGTCAAGCAAGAAGGTAAGTACATCAAACAAAGTGGTGGTAGTGGTAACTACGGTCACGTCGTGATCGAGATTTCCCCTAGCGAACCCGGTAGCGGTTTGGAGTTCGTCTCCAAAATCGTCGGTGGTTCGGTACCCAAACAGTACATCAACCCGATCGAGCAAGGCGTCAAAGAAACCTGCGAGTCGGGGATCTTGGCTGGGTATCCAGTGATCGACCTCAAAGTCACCCTGATCGATGGTTCTTACCATGAAGTTGACTCCAATGAAATGGCATTTAAGATTGCGGCTTCGATCGCAACTAAAGAAGCCGTCATGAAAGCTCAACCGACATTGCTCGAACCAGTGATGAAGGTCGAAGTTGAAGTTCCCGACAACTTCTTGGGGAATGTCATCGGCGATCTTAACTCTCGTCGCGGTCAGATCGAAGGTCAAGAAGCCGCAGCAAATATCTCCAAAGTTGCAGCTAAGGTGCCACTGGGCGAAATGTTTGGTTATGCAACGAACATTCGCTCTAATACCCAAGGTCGTGGTATCTTCTCAATGGAATTCAGCCATTATGATGAAGTGCCTCGCAACGTTGCTGAAGCGATCGTCACCAAAAACAAAGGGAAATAAACGACATCAGTCGATTTAGGCTCTCCAGCAGAGCAGCAGAGATCGCTAGTGTCCGTCGCAAACGGATATTATGGAGTAACTGGTTAAGACCAGTCACTCCATAACCGCAGCTCGGGATTGGCAATCTCATTACAATCTAAAGAGGAATTAAGGAAATTATTCATGGCACGCGCTAAGTTTGAAAGAAATAAGCCCCACGTCAATATCGGTACAGTCGGTCACGTTGACCACGGTAAAACTACCCTGACCGCAGCTATCACCATGTCCTTGGCGGCAATTGGTGCAGCTAAATCGCGGAAGTATGACGAAATCGATGCTGCTCCTGAAGAAAAAGCGCGTGGGATCACCATCAATACCGCTCACGTAGAATACGAAACGGTAACTCGTCACTACGCCCACGTAGATTGTCCCGGACACGCTGACTATGTGAAAAACATGATCACTGGTGCGGCACAAATGGACGGCGGTATCCTCGTCGTTTCCGCAGCAGATGGCCCCATGCCACAGACCCGCGAGCATATCCTCTTGGCGAAACAAGTTGGCGTACCGCGTCTAGTCGTGTTCATGAACAAGACCGACTTAGTAGATGACGAAGAGCTACTCGAACTCGTCGAAATGGAAATCCGCGAACTGCTAACTTCCTACGACTTCGATGGTGACAATCTCCCCATCGTCTCGGGTTCTGCGGTCAAAGCTGTCGAGCAAATGATTGCCAATCCCAAAACCATCCAAGGTGAAAACGAGTGGGTAGACAAGATCTACGACTTGATGGCCGCAGTCGATGACTATATTCCTACTCCAGAACGGGAGATCGACAAACCCTTCTTGATGGCAGTTGAGGACGTCTTCTCGATCACTGGTCGGGGTACGGTAGCTACCGGACGGATCGAACGTGGAAAAGTCAAAGTTGGCGAAAACGTCGAAATCGTTGGGATCAGAGACACGCGTAGCACCACGATCACTGGTGTTGAAATGTTCCAAAAATCCCTCGATGAAGGTTTGGCTGGCGATAACGTCGGCGTACTGATGCGCGGTATCCAAAAAGCCGACATCGAACGCGGCATGGTAATTGCTAAACCAGGTAGTATCAAGCCTCACACCGTATTTGAAGGTGAAGTATACGTGTTGACCGACAAAGAAGGTGGTCGCAAGACGCCATTCTTCCCCGGCTATCGTCCTCAGTTTTACGTCCGGACAACTGACGTAACTGGCAACATCCAAGCTTTTACTGCCGATGATGGTAGTGCTGCGGAGATGGTCATGCCTGGAGATCGGGTCAAAATGACCGTAGAACTGATCAACCCAGTCGCGATCGAACAAGGAATGCGCTTCGCAATTCGTGAAGGCGGTCGGACGATCGGAGCTGGTGTAGTCGCCAAAATCATCAAATAGGTTAATTACCTAAATTAAAGATAGAGATATGCCTTGGGTGTATCTCTATCTTTGTGTCTGATGAATTATTTCTTACTTTTGTACCTTGACAACCAAACCCTAAAATTATGGCAACTATTACTCAGCAAAAAATTCGGATTCGTCTTAAAGCATTCGATCGCCGTTTACTAGATACCTCATGTGACAAAATTGTCGAAACTGCCAATCGGACTGGCGCAACTGCGATCGGGCCGATTCCCTTACCAACTCGCCGCCGGATCTATTGTGTCTTGCGCTCGCCCCACGTCGATAAAGATTCCCGCGAGCATTTTGAAACTCGCACCCATCGTCGCATTATCGATATCAAAGATCCGTCTGCCAAAACGATCGACGCCTTGATGAAATTAGATTTACCAGCAGGTGTAGATATTGAAGTGAAACTCTAGATATTGAGCCAATAACTTATGTTCAGAAGTCCTCATTTGAGGACTTTTTTGTAGATGTTATCATAAAAAGTAAGTTGCATTGCTAGAGGTCGATCGCATGGTTAATACTCAAATCCGTCAGCTCACTAGTACCGAATATTACGGCATGATGGAAAGTGGCATTATCAGGGAAGGAGAGCGAGTAGAATTAATCTTAGGACAAATTTTCACGATGGCGGCAAAAGGTACTCGGCACACTGTTTCTACGACCAGACTCATAACAGAACTACCGATGCTCATTCAACGACGGGCGATCGTGCGCTGTCAAGATCCGATTACTTTGCTCAATAATAGCGAACCGGAACCAGATATCGTCATCGCCAGATTGCGATCGGATGATTATGTTAACAGTCATCCATCTCCTGCTGATATTATCCTTGTAATTGAAGTCGCGGATTCGAGTATTAAGTTCGATCGCGAGACTAAAGCTCCACTCTATGCTGCTGCCGGAATTAGTGAATATTGGATTGTTAATTTGATTGACGATCGCTTAGAAATATATCGTCAACCTGAAGGTAATATTTATACTAGCGTGCAAATTGTTACGCCGCCGCGCTCGATTAACTTACCTGAATTTCCAGAGATTTCACTAGATATTGGCGATTTTTTCCCAGCTTCAAAAACTTAGCAAAACATCCATCTATTGCAAATAAACCCGTTCGATTGCGGGTACTTAGAGGTAATCCAGCCAAGAATCTATACCTCAGATTAGGTTTTAGAGCAGTTGAGACATTGGACGATTGCGATATCCTCGAACGAGGATAATGTAGCCGAGCAGTTTCTGCCCCATGACTTAAGCTGCGATTGGATCGAGATCTGTTCGCCAGTCATCAAGACCTATAATGAAGTTGGAGATCGCAATTATGACGTTTGGCACCTAGCACTTATGGGGTTAGATCCGTTAACCTTAGATAAGAACCCATGCTTTACATCTAATCCGTAAATGGCACTTTCTTCTACAATCGCCGTGAGAGAACTCCCCTTATTCCCGCTTCCCGAACTGGTGCTATTTCCCGGTCGTCCTTTACCGCTGCATATTTTTGAATTTCGCTACCGGATCATGATGAACACGATCATGAGCAGCGACAGGCGATTTGGCGTGCAGATGTGGGATCCCGTCAGAGGACAACCAGCAGATATCGGCTGTTGTGCGGAGATCGTCCACTTCCAGCAGTTGCCAGACGATCGGATGAAAGTTCTGACGATGGGACAGCAGCGGTTCCGAGTGCTCGAATACGTGCGCGAGAAGCCCTATCGAGTGGGGTTAGTTGAGTGGATCGAAGATCGTCCCACCGAAGCAGATTTACGCCCCTTAGCGACCGATGTGGAGCGACTCCTGCGCGATGTGGTGCATCTGTCTGGTAAGCTCACCGAGCAGCCCGTCGAGCTACCAGATAATTTACCCGAACTGCCGATCGAACTATCGTACTGGGTAGCCAGCCATCTATATGGTGTGGCTGCGGAACAGCAGGCTCTACTCGAAATGCAAGATACTACGACACGACTCGATCGAGAAGTAGAAATTTTGACATCCACTCGTAATCACTTAGCGGCGAGAACGGCGCTCAAAGACGCTCTACCGTAGCTAGCTAGGGAGTCAGGCTGATGTTCGATAAGATCGATTGTAAGTAACTATTGAATTCATCGATCGAACGAGGTGCGGGGACTTTGGGCATTTTGGCAGCTAAGGGCGACCACATTTGCCACAATAGCGGCATCCCTAGCTCAAATTCTGGCATAAATTGCAGTCGATCGAACACCGCCAACGTTTCACCCTCTGTAATCAGCCGCCCTTGCTCCATTACCAAAATCCAGTCCGCCCATTGATAGACAAAATCCAGATCGTGAGTGGCGATTAGCAGCGTCGTACCACGCTGGGCGATCGCTTCTAATTCTACTAATAAGTTGCGCGTCTGTACCGAGTCGAGGTAAGCTGTCGGCTCATCTAAGAGCAATAACTCTGGGTGCAAAGCCATTACCCCAGCAATACTCACCCGCTTTTTTTGTCCTAGGCTCAAGTGTTGTAAGGGCGACATTGCCAAGGCTTCTAAATTAAAGTCCGCAAGCGTCTTCATCACTTTTGCCGCTACTTCTGCTGTGGGTAAACCTTGATTGCACAACCCATAAGAAATATCTGCGGCGACAGTTGGTGCGACGAGTTGCTGTTCGGGATCTTGAAATACTAAACCTACCCGTTGTCGCCAGCGTCTGAGTGCGGCTCGATTGAAAGCTAAGGGGATATTATCTAATATAACCTTCCCCCGATCGGGCTGAGCTAATCCATCCGCGATCGCCAACATCGTAGACTTCCCACACCCATTTTGACCGATTAGTGCCGTCTTTTGCTGTTTGGGCAGCCGCAAACTCAACCCTTGTAGAGTCGGCGTCGTTGCCATTGGATAGCTATAATAAACGTCTTGAAACTCCAGTAAATATTCAGACATAGCGCCGATACAAAATTTCTCCAATTGTCAGTACCAGACAACCTGCGATCGATTCTATGGCATAACGCCACGAGTACACATGAGACTGCGGCTGCCAAAATCGCAATTCCCCATTGAAACCTCGCGCATTGATGCCTAGTGTCAACTGGCGATAACGGTTCGCCGTCCGGTGAATCAACTGTCGTACCAGTAGATTCAAGCTATTGAGCCGCAAGCGGTGCGTCCGATAACCACCGCGCGAGATTTGCGCTGTGATAATTGTTTGTGCGGTATCTCCCAATATAAAAATGCAGCGGTAAATTAATAACGATAACTCAATCAAAATCTGCGGACAGCCAAGTTTTTGGCAAGTAACAACCAGATCGATCGCCGGAATTGTCAATACGATAAAAAACAGCACCGAAGTACTCGCCGAGGATCTTACCAGCAATTCGAGTGCCCGGATCGTGCCGCGATAACTCAGATAAATCTGCCCGCTGCCGATGCCCATGTGCCACAAGGTATCAGCCTGAATTGCAGGTGTACTGTTCCTAGCATACTCGATCGCGATCGCTGGCAGACTAGTTATCAAAAACACTAAAACTCCCACCAACATCGCACCGTAAACCCGACGCGGAATCCCCGCGTAAATGACGATCCAGACACTCATCCACCCAAAAATGAGGATTTGTACCGGGTAGTGGCTGACCAGCGCTAGCAGCAGCATCCAGAGGGCAAACCAGAGCTTTTGAGCGGGGGGAAGTTGGCGCAGCCGATTGCTATAGGCAAGTGTATCGAGATGAATCTGCACTAATCGCGATGTTCGATCGAACGGGTAATTCGATCGGCTTGACGGCGTTCGGTGCGCCCTTTATATAAACCTAAAATATAACAAGTCACACCCGATCCGATCGCCGCTTGAGTTGCAAATAAAAATGTTTCAATTTCACCGCCTGATGGCTTAATTACAGGTTGGAACCACGGCTTGTAACCCGGTTGAACTTCTTCGATCGCCGTTTGATTCCGGCTGTCTGTCGCCTTAAATTCTTTACCTTGAAAAATCAAAACTGGTGCAAAAGATAAGGCAGCAACAATACCTAATAGCCACCAATTACTCGTTAATTTCTGCATCTAAATTATTTCCTGGTTTAAAGAGTCCTAGTATTCTCAATTCCTGTTGACCGTAGTCTTGCAGCCAGTTCCATACCAGTAAAGTTAATAATCCTTCACTAATTGCTAAGGGAATTTGGGTAATCGCAAATACACCAACGAATTTAATAAAGGCCGCTATAAATCCGCCTTGCGCGGCTGGAAAAGCTAGTGCTAATTGCACCGCTGTTACTAGATAAGTACACAAGTTTTCTAACATTGAAGCCATAAATACTGCGACTTTTTGATGCCCAGTTTTGGCGATCGTATTGTAGACAACATACGCGACCAGCGGACCGACAATTGCCATCGAAAAGGCATTTGCACCCAATGTTGTCAATCCGCCATGAGCCAATAGTACCGCTTGAAATAGCAATACCAATCCACCTATTACCGACATCACCAAAGGGCCGAATAAAATCGTGCCTAGTCCCGTTCCAGTTGGGTGAGAGCTGCTACCATTGACCGACGGAATTTTGAGCGCAGAGAGGACGAAGGTAAAGGCTCCAGATAATGCTAGGAGTAGCTTTAATTCTGGGTGCGCTGTCGTAATCCGATCGATCGATCGCAAGCCCACTAAGAAAAAAGGCAAAGCAACTACCCACCAAAACACTGCCCACTCAAAGGGTAAATAGCCCTCGGCAATGTGCATCGCCTGAGCTGGTGCGGGCGAGCCAATGACTAGATAGCTACTCAAGCCAGCTATTGCCAGCAAGGTAGCAACTTTTTGATATTTTGTTTTCATTGATTTCTAGTGAGTTTGCTATGCAAGATAAAGCTGAGCCGAGCCATCAGTTTTATCTTGCCAACCCCAGTCTCAAAGCTCTAATTTGCACTTGCTCCCCTAGAAACCAGTCAGCCCATGATAAATTGTAGTAAGCTTCGAGCATTAGAGCGGAGATTGCTCCGATGCTCGTTCGATCCAAATATTTTGTCACCTTGAACCTCGCAGATGAACGTAGTTTATTTCAATCGACAGGCGTTCTGACTCAGTTAATTCAAGATTTAACACGATCTAGAGATTGAGTTATGGCATCCCGAATACATTACAGTTGCGGGACAGCGTTGGATTTTGCACCAATCTTTCCCCGTCGATCTCCGCGACCACCCAATCTCGATCGAGGTGGGTTTATCCGCGACTGGCTACATCCTATCACGCGAGCTAATCTCTCGATCGTAACTATCGAGCATTAGTGGGAGTTGGGAGTTGGGAGTTGGGGGGAGGGGGTGACGGGGAGACGGGGGGAGGGGGAGGTTTTACCTCTTACCTCTTACCTTTTACCTCTTACCTCTCCCAACTCCCATCTCCCAACTCCTACCTCTTACCTCTTACTTCTTACCTCTTACCTCTTACCTCTCCCAACTCCCATCTCC
>NZ_JANLWO010000098.1:0-5072 GCF_031364565.1 Chamaesiphon sp. OTE_20_metabat_361 | reverse complement strand
CACAGCATTAGAGCGAAGTTGCCGATCGATACATTTAGTATAATCTTAATAATAAACATTTGAGATATCCCCATGTCTATAACTATCGAAACCGACCTCAAAGAAATACTTGATAAACTCGATCGGAAAATGGATCGGATGCAAGAAGACATGACAGAACTTAAACTCGGTCAAGCTAAAATCGAAGGTGACATTAAAGCTCTAGATAATAAAGGCTCGATAATTCAGCCAATAATTACGGGTATAACAGTAGCTTTTGTCGGTGGCGGATTATTAGCTCTTTATAAATATTTGCCATAGCAATAAGTAAGAATGTGCAATTATTTATTAAATGTATAATATTTAAAACATATTTATTGAGAAATGCCCACCCTACTGTAGGCTAGATAGTTACTTACACAGCATTCTAGCGAAGTGCCGATCGATACATTTAATATAATTTCAATAACAACCACCATTTGAGATATCGCCATGACTATAACTATCGAAACCGACCTCAAAGAGATACTGGATAAACTAGACCAGAAGATCGATCGACAGTTTGCACAGGTAGATCGACAGTTTGAGAAAATAGACCAGAAAATAGATCGGATGCAAGAAGACATTACCAAACTTCAAATTGGTCAAGCTAAAATTGAAGGTGAGATTAAAGCTTTAGATAATAAAGGCTCGGTAATTCAGCCAATAATTACGGGTATAACAGTAGCTTTTGTAGGTGGAGGATTATTGGCTCTTTATAAATACTTACCATAGCAATAGATAGCTACGCGTAGAAATCAGGATGATGCTTGGCAAAGTTTTGAAGATGCAAGAATTACAGCCGATCTCTAAACTAATATTCACTATTCACTAGACATGGAATTAAAAATCGGCTGGCTCTATCCTACCCTCATGAGTACTTACGGCGATCGCGGGAATGTCATCGCCATCCAACAACGCGCTCAATGGCGGGGAATTAATGTCGAAGTTATCCCCTACGATCGCGATTCTCATCCCGATCTCATCCTCGAAGTTGATATCATGGCTGGCGGTGGTGCCCAAGATCGCCAACAAGAGATCGTCATGCGGGATCTCGCGGGAGCCAAAGCCGCAGCTATTAAAGCGAAACTCGATGCAGGCGCTCCGGGCGTATTTACCTGCGGTTCCCCACAACTATTGGGCAGATTTTACGAGCCGGGATTGGGCGAGAAAATTGAAGGGATGGGCATTATCGATCTGGAAACCAAACATCCCGGCATTGACACCCAGCGGTGTACTGGCAACGTGGTATTTGAGATTACTGCTAAAAGACTCGCTGCCGAACTTACCGAGCTACTCGGCGGGCAGAAACCCATCATCGTAGGTTTTGAAAATCACGGTGGGAGAACCTATCTCGGCCCGAATGCTGAAGCTTTAGGAACGGTAATTAAGGGCTACGGTAATAATGCCACAGACGGCACTGAAGGCGCATTCTATCACAATGCGATCGCGACTTATTCCCACGGGCCACTGATTCCCAAAAATCCGTTTATCGCCGACTGGATGATTAAAACCGCACTCCAGAATAAGTATCAAACCGAAATTAATCTCGCACCATTAGATGACAGTTTAGCCGATCGAGCGCGGGCGGCGATGTTAAAGCGATTGGATATTAACTAAAAAGTTTTGAGGTTTTAGACTTTGGGCTTTGGGGATTGGAAGTTTCACAAATACGGAAATCACATACCAATCCAGCAACGCCACCAACCATAAATCCCCGACTTCTGTCTAGAAGTCGGGGATTGATGAAACTCAGTAACTTTAGTCTGCGTTGACTTCTGGCGAAGACATCGGTAACTCGATTACTTGTTCGCCCTTAGCTGGCATTGCCAAAATCGGGTCGTTCAGTGCCAGCATTAATGGTGCGGGAGTTTTGGCTTTACTCGCTGCAAATTGGAACTGATGGTTATTACCGCCGAACAAACCACTCAATCCAGTCAGAGCTGCTACCAGTGTCGCGGCGATCGTGCCGCCGCCAATCCAAGCGAGTTTGCGGTTGCGCTGGCGATCGATTTTACCAAATACACCAGTTGATAAAGCTTGAGCAGACTGGCTGCTGGGTACGCTCATCTGGGGGAATGCTTGATGAATCTTTTGCATCTGGCGATACTGATGTTGAAACGCAGCATCATTGGCTAGCCAAGCTTCTACTTGCTGGCGTTCGCTGGCTGTGACTTCATCATCCAAATAGGCGCTCAGTAGCTCGAACCGCTCGTCTAAAAGGGCACCAGATCGCTCCCCATCGAAGTTGTCTGTCATGTTCCGATCCTCAATTCTCCTGTGTGTGGCCCAACTTCAAATAGTTTGTAATTTTAGCAAGCTAAATATCAATGTATTACTAATATTCCCCGATTGAGAATATTAGTTACGATTCAAAATAGCCAGTGAGCTGAGACTGCAATCCAGCTCTCGCTCTGGCAATCCGTGATTTCACAGTCCCGATCGAGACTCCGGTTACATCAGCAATCTCTTCGTATGACAATCCTTCGATTTCGCGGAGGACAATTGTCGTGCGGAAGGCGGCAGGTAAATTGGCGATCGCGGCTTTCAATTGGTCGTAAAATTCAACTGTACTCAGATGCTCGGAGGGATTGGGCGTATCGGAGGCGATATCCCACTCGATCGATCCGTCGCCAACATTAATCGGTGCGTCGAGCGACAGCGGTGGCGCGACTCGCTTGCGTTTGCGAAGCTCGTCGTAAAAAAGATTGGTGGCAATCCGACTCAACCACCCCCGGAATTTTTCGGGTTCGTTGAGACTTTTAATATTCTTGTAAACTCGAATCCACACTTCCTGCGCTAGATCCGCTCGATCTTGCCAATCTGGAGCCAAGTGATACAAGATCCGATCCACATGAGACTGATGCCGACGCATTAGTTCGGCCAATGCTGCTCGATCTGCACGTAATCCAGACTGAGCGAGCAAAATTAGCTCATTGTTCGGTAATTTATCTAATTTAGCTACTTGCACTCTGGTTCGAGGGAGGTTTTCCTCAAGCTGGGACCAAGATAGGGAAAGTGATTGACTCATGGTGACTATGGTTGTGCGAGCATCCTCTCCTTCCATGACCATCATTCATCGGGCGATGTTCCCAAATCTCCACTCTTAAGATCTGGGGTGAGAAAACCAACTCTGGTCTTCTCACCCGCTCGGACTTATGCCTTAATCTTGAGAAGTTCGACATCAAATATCAGAGTAGCATTCGGAGGAATCACACCACCAGCACCGCGCGCACCATATCCAAGATCTGCGGGAATAATCAGCTTGCGACGACCGCCCACTTTCATCGTGCTGAGTCCTTCATCCCAACCCTTAATTACTTGACCTTCACCAATCTGGAACTCAAAGGCGGAGTTGCGATCGCGTGAACTGTCAAATTTCTTGCCATTTTCGAGGGTACCAGTATAGTGAACCGATACGGTTTGACCTTTGGCAGGAGTTTCGCCCGTTCCTTCGGCCAGCTCGACGTATTTTAGCCCCGAGGCTGTTGTCACTTGATTTTCGTTATCCATAGCAATTAGGTTGGAGGGTGCGGGTGTAGACTGATTTACAGTAGCAACTGGATTGGTCTGAAGGATGGCTTCGGCAGTTGCATCTGGTGTTCCGACAGCAAACTGAAAGACTAGGATCAGAATACCGCAGCCCAGCATCAATCCTAAACTAACTAAAATTTCTTTCATACTCAATTCAAATTGAACCACTATCTGATTATAGTCATCAGCGGAGAGTGGCACAGCGATCGAGCGATAACTTCAAATCTTGAAATATTACCCTCGACTTACTTCCATAGCTTATTTTCCAGCTCCCGCACTTGACGTTCGAGTCTGTCGATGCGTCCGCGCAGCTCGTCCATTTCGGCTTGACGGGGTACGCCCAAATCCTGCATGGTGTTGCGAATCATCCGCTGCATCTGCACTTCAAAGTGCGCCGGATCGAGCTTCATTTGCCCCATCAGGTCATCGACAAATGATTTGGCTTGGTCGGGATTGATTTTACCTTCTTTGACCCATTGTTCGCTGACTTCGCGGACGCGATCGGCTACCAAGGAGGTAGTACCGATGCCGAGCATCAAAATCTGTTGTAACCAGTTATTGTTGTCCATAGCCTGTATTCGATCGTTATCCTTATTTTAGGCGGCAGGACGATCCTCGATCGGGTAGATATCCGAATATACTCAGTGAGCTTTCTGCATGTTAGCAGGGGGAGGGAATAGGGAATAGGGAATAGGAAATAGCTGGCGTGGGAGATTATTGCGCTCGGGTCTATGATGGCAGTTCGACAACTTGGCTACACCAGTGGTTTTCGAGATTTTGCGACCCCAAAATTGTAAATTGAATTACTGTCTCGGGCCAAATCCACCGAATCTCATTACTAATTTTTTGACGTTTTTGACTCAGCCGCTTATAAATAATTTGATTTTTACATAGTATTTCTAAACTGATGACGATCGAGTTTTGCTCGATCTCTCGAAACAGCGATCGATCGAGCAAAGCGCGGGTGCTACTATTAAACTGATTGTAAAAAAGTCTCAGCCGATCGCCAAAAGTCTCTTCAGTATACAGATCGTCCCAATTTAATGATGGGCAGAATAAATAATCTTCTTCTTCTGGTTCTAAGAAATACATACAAAAGATTTGGTAGTAATGCCACAAGAGGATCGAGCAGATAAGACAGCCTTTTCACCTGTGCTTATTGTCGATGAATCTCATGCGAATTAGATCGGACTTTTGTATGAGATTTGAGTGCTAAATTAGCGACTTTTCCCTGAACCAGCTCAAAAATTATCGCTGGGTTGCAAATTTTGCTGCGGCAATTCCACCCAAAAAGCCAAATAGATTACCTTCCCATGAGATCCCTGGCATGGAAGGGAGTACTCCCCACAAAACGCTACCATAGGTAGTACCGACAAATAGAGCAATAATGCCCGAACTAACGCTGCGATCGAAATAGTAGCGAGCGAGTAGATATCCTAAGTAGCCAAAAATTACCCCACTAGCACCGATATGGACGCTGTTACTAGCGCCAAATAACCAAGTACCCACACCACCCAAAA
>NZ_JANLWO010000062.1:0-1647 GCF_031364565.1 Chamaesiphon sp. OTE_20_metabat_361 | reverse complement strand
AATTCCTTCATCGATGCCTAGATTGAGTTTGATTTCTTGCCCCGGTGCGGTATTTTCTAAGTTACTGGTACCGACAAACACCTCATCGCGAAAAATATTGGCTTTCCCTGGCAATAATGTCGCCCCGTCGCTACGATTTTTTGCTGTGGCTTGGAGATAAGCAAAACTTACCAATCTCGGCATCGCCACATACGCCAATTGGCACGGAAAATTATCGCTGAAAATAGTCGCTTTATGGGGATTGCCATCGCTGGGAATATTTCCACCGCCACCGAGTTGAAATGTCACGATACTACCTTGTTGGGACATATCGGCAACTACCGTTTCGGCGAGATATTCGCTCGGTTCTTCCGCTACTTCAGATCGATCGAAACTAGCTCCTACAGACATTGGTGCCGCTGGTGCTGCTTCCATCACGCGTGCGGTTCCGGCGGATACGCCTCTTTGGCGGAGCATCATCGGTACGGAGAGATCGATATACCAAGGATCCAATTTCGGCGGAAGAGTGCCCAATCCTGGCTTGGCGGTAGAAAGTGTCAGACTCACATCCGCCCAATCTTCACCAGTGGTTTGACAGATCTCGGCGAGATAGTCGAGCTGAATATTTTTATTAGTACTTTGCACGCGCAGATCGTATAGTGGTGTCCAGTGAGCGCGAGCGACGACATAGCTCAACTCTACTTGAAAGTTACCCGCGCCACTAGGTTCGTTGGCGTAGCCTTCCAAAATGGAAATCGCGATAGTTATCTCAAAACTTTCTTGACTATAGGGCGTCTCGACTTCTTCGAGTTGCAGCCGCAGACTCTGAAGTTGCTTGTCGATTTGTTGCTGCTGCTGGCGCAAATCTTCCCCTGCAAAGGCGTATTCGGTAGTTTTGGTACCGATGAAGTCGAGGAAGTTTTGGGCGTCTGCTAGCCCGATTTGCTGGCGAGCGAGACTGCGGGCGAAGGACTCTTGAGTTTTTTCGCGCAAGCCTTGGATAAAGTTGGCTTGCAGCTTGGTAGTGTCGATTTGGGCTTGGAGGCGGCGTTTCTCGGCTCCTAATCGATCGAGTTGGGCTGTCAATTGGGCGATCCGATCGGCTACTGGTTCGGTGGTATATTGGCGATCGGTGGTAACGCCCTGCAATTTGACAGCAACGCTCCCTTTGCCACTTACGCGCACGGATGCTGGATCGAGAGTCGTCGGTAAGTTACTAATTTTCAGTTGACGTTCGGTACCATCAAGCTGAATTTGTCCCTGACGCACGACTAGAGCGCGATCGGTATAAACAGTCACTGCCGTAATTTGAGTCTCGATCGAGATTGGCATAATAGTAATTTAGTGGCTGATTTTGGGATTGATATATTTAAGCATTAGCTATTTTCTGTTCCACAACGATCTACGCATCTACCGTAATCGTCTAGAGACGATCCATTGTCGATTCGGGCGTTAATTGTCTTTTGGAAAAAATCGATGAGCGATTCCCCATCCGAATATCTTCATGTCGCAGGTAATTCTACCGATCGAGTGGTAGCATTGCCAGATTCACTTACTAGTATCGCCGCCGAACGCCAGACGATCGCCCAATTACTCGCAATTGGGACGGCACTTTCCGATTGTCTCAATCTTACAGAGTTACTCGACCTCATTTTAGCTAAAAGTCGC
>NZ_JANLWO010000042.1:0-4001 GCF_031364565.1 Chamaesiphon sp. OTE_20_metabat_361 | reverse complement strand
GATACACGCAACTATCCCACCCTAGTTTACGACACGATCGAGTCGCAAAGAGTTTCCGCTCGCATTTGCGTGGAGGACATTGTGCCACTTACTCCCTTCCCAGTGACAAATTAGACATCTATGGTGAATAGTGAATTACAGATATCTATTTCTTAGAGGATGTCTGAAAAGTCAATTCTTTTAAGCCTAAACCCTAGAAATCCCCCCTAGCCCCCCTTAAAAAGGGGGGAACCGGAATTGAAGTCCCCCTTTTTAAGGGGGATTTAGGGAGATTTAGGTCTACGATCCATATCAAAAAACCTTTTCAAACATCCTCTTGAGTGAGAAGGAAGTACCTGCTCGGTGCGAGCGTGAGGGTGCGTCTCCCCCCAGAGAATCGGCTATAGTGATAAGTAGTGCTAGATTGTAGTCGCCGTGGGCATCGATCGACCCCCACGAGCGATCGCGACGCTTGGCGAACGCCTAAAATCTTATTGCGGTATTTATGGCTAGTATTACTGTCGAAGGGCTGAGTAAAGTTTATCCAGTAGCGATCAAAGAACCCGGCTTACCAGGTACCATCAAGCATTTTTTCCAACGCACTTACAAACAGATTAATGCGGTGCGGGATGTATCGTTTGAGATTGCAGCGGGTGAAGTTGTCGGCTTCTTGGGAGCCAATGGTGCGGGTAAAACCACCACGCTCAAAATGCTCAGCGGTTTGATTCATCCCTCTACGGGGATTGTCAAAGTCGGCGGGCAAATCCCGTTCGAGCGCAAACCTGCCTTCTTACAGCAGATTACCCTAGTGATGGGGCAAAAGCAGCAATTAATTTGGGATCTACCCGCCCTCGATTCGCTCAAGATTAACGCTGCTGTATATGGTTTGAGCGACCGCACGGCGGAATTTCGGATTCATGAATTGGCAGAAATGCTCTCGATTCAAACTAAACTCACCCAACCGATTCGGAAGCTGTCTTTGGGCGAACGGATGAAAGCCGAGTTACTGGCGGCGTTGATTCACGAACCCCAAGTCCTGTTTCTCGACGAGCCGACACTAGGATTGGATGTCAACGCGCAAGTCGCCGTGCGCCAATTCCTGCGGGAATACAATCAGCGCTACAACGCTACAATTTTGCTGACTAGTCACTACATGGCCGATATTACCGCACTGTGCGATCGAGTGTTGGTGATTCATCAGGGACTCTTAATTTATGACGGTAGCCTCAATGGGTTAGTCGATCGATTTTCGCCCTGTCGCGAAGTCAATATCGAGTTTGCTCATGTCTATCCCCGCGCCAAGTTAGCATTGTATGCCGATGTGCAAGCCGTCGAAGGCGCATCCGCCAGATTTCTAGTGCCTCAAGAATCCCTCACCAAAACCGTGTCCCAAATCTTAGGCGAACTAGAAGTAGTAGATCTCAGTATCACCGATCCCCCGATCGATGATGTCATCGGGCAAATCTTCCAATCTGGCAATGCTGAAATTGTCAATGCTCCCTTAGCAAATCACTCGATCGAATAGCTGTGATTGTACTTTTCAGACACCCTCTGATTGCTAAATAATTATCAAAATCAGCCATTTGGCGGGTTATGAGTAATCCCAATTATACACCAAACCGCAGAGCGACCGTAGATCGTGCCGATCGAGCGATCGGGGATAAGACTTCTAATTGTATTATTTTTGTGATTGAAGTGTATATTGTAGTTAGAGATGATTATTCTTAACTAGAGTGTATCCCTTATGGCAGACAGCGTTTCAACTGTTTTCGACAAAACTAATATTCTCGGTCTACTTAACAGCAAACTGAGTGGCAACTCTTATGTCCGGACTAACTTAGTTGCCAACGATGAAAAATACGATCCCCAGATTCTGGAGCCGACATTCCTCCATGGTTGGGGTATTTCCCACCGTCCGTCAGGTGTCGGCGGGCATTTTTGGGTGGTCGGGAATGGTTCGGGCATTTCCTACCAGTATGTCGGCGATGTCAATGGTAGTCCCTTGTTTCAAGACGAGATCGGCGAAATGACAGTACCCGCCGGACAAGATGGCTCCCAAGGAAGTCCCACCGGAACTGTCTTTAACCAATCGAGTAATTTTGTCATTACTCAAGACGCTCCAAATGGCGCGATTACCGCACCGACCAAGTTTTTCTTTGCTTCAATTAATGGGATCATCTCTGCCTGGACAGAGCGCAAAAAGGAAGATGGCACATTTGATTGGCCCCTTGCCTCCATTCCAGTCATCGATAACTCGGCCAAAGGTGCCCAATACTTTGGAGTTGCCGTCGATAAAGCTGGCAACCATCTCTATGCCGTTGACGCTAGTGACAATCACACAATTGATGTCTTTGATGGGAACTTCAAGGACATCACATCCACAGTGGGATTTGTCAACCCCTTTGACGGTGGAGATGGTGTGCAAGTAGGCGAATACGCACCATTTAATATCCAAACCTTGACCAACAAGGACGGCAAAGAATCAGTCTTTGTCACCTATGCCACAACGCGAGAAGCTCCTCCTGTCAATTCATCAATATTTTTTGGTGCCCCACCAGATCCCAGCGATCCACTATCATCTAGTAAAATTGCCGAATTTGATACTGAGGGTAATCTCCTCCAGATCTGGGACGATGGTGGCTTGCTCGAAGCAGCTTGGGGAGTGGCTTACGCACCAGATAATTTTGGCGGATTATCCGATACGCTGCTAGTATCGAGTTTTGCTAGTGGTAAAGTTACCGCATTCGATCCTGACACCAAAAAAGCGATCGGTTATCTCAACGATGAGGAAGGTAAAACACTAGAAGTGGACGGGATCTGGGGAATGCTGTTTGGGAATGGTGCGAGCTTGGGCGATACCGATTCGCTCTATTTTGCCGCCGGGCCTGAGGGTGCAACCGATGGTGTTTTTGGCCGACTCCGCTGGGACAATTCACAGCCGCTATTGCCCAAAGATGCCCAGATTGCTGATTTTACCCAGGTCGCTGACAAGTTGCTGGCACAAGATCCCACGATTTTCGGTGGCGATGGCGATGATGTCCTTCATGGCACCGCAGAATCGAGCTTTTTTCAAGCAGGTCAGGGCAACAATACCCTGTTTGGCAGCAACGGCGATAACGTTTTTGCAGCAGCAGATGGCAACAATATTGCTTATGGTAGTGGGGGCGCAGATCTTTTCTATCTCGGCAACGGTGACAACACCATGTTTGGCGGTCAAGGGATCGGTGTTTTTATGGCTGGCGATGGTAACAATATTGCCTATGGTGGTGCAGATCGCGATCTATTCCTGCTGGGTGATGGGCATAATACTGTCTACACTGGTAATGGGATAAATATCGTCACGACTGGTAAGGGTGACGATATCATTTATGGTGGCTCCGAGCAAGATTATATCTACACAGGTGCTGGGGACGATCTCATCTTTGGCGGTGAGGGCAACAATGTCCTCAGTGCCGGAATTGGCAATGATACTGTCTATTTAGGCAATGGAACCGATAAGCTGATCTTAGACATCGGCGAGGGCGCAGCAACATTCTGGAATTTCAACGCTGACGATTCGATTAGTCTTGGTAGCACTGCGAAGAAAACCGACTCCATTACCACCCAATTGTGTGGATTGGATACCCAAATTTTTGCAGGCGGCGATTTACTGGCAACTTTGCTAAATACTCAAGGTAATATTCAGATCGTCTAGGATTTGGCGGTGCTGAATGTCAGGAAGTTTTAAAGCCTAAAAATTACGCTCGTTTAGGCGATCGAATAACTATCGCGATCGGTGCCGCCTCAGTATTAAAGTCAGCCATTTAGCTGATTTTAAATAATCTCAATCGTGACCTAAACCGCACAGCGACCGCAGATCGTGCCGATCGAGCGATCGGGAAGGGGATCTCTTAATGTATTCTTTTGTGTTTGAAGTGTATATTGTAGTTAGTAGGTAATTATTAACTAGAGTGTATAACTCATGGCAGACAGCGATAGCTCAGTGGTTTTCGACAAAGCTAATATTCTCAATCTATTCAACG
>NZ_JANLWO010000033.1:0-1851 GCF_031364565.1 Chamaesiphon sp. OTE_20_metabat_361 | reverse complement strand
TTTCCCCCTCGTAATCACCCCGTCTTTCCGCGACATTGCAGGAATTGGTAATTCTACAAACCCAAATGTTGCCCCTGGTAATCGTGGCGGTGGTGCTAGATTTGTATTGGGTGCTAGTGTATCTTTTAATTTCTAAAGCCGCTAGACTTTTGCCAGTCACTGGCAAAAGCCAGTCGTCTACCAATAGTCTCAATTACCCATAATTAACGTTCAAATTAAGGTTGGATATTCATGCTAAATCTTTCTAAATATCGCCACGCGATCGTCGGTTGTAGCGCTATCGCTACAGTAGCTTGCGTTGGATTACTACAGTCTGGTAGTGCGATCGCTCAAACAGCTACTAATAATAGTAATAGTAGCGGTAGTAACGTTACCACTATCCCCAGCGTCAGCGTTGGTAGTAGTAATAGTGGCGGAAGCACTCCCGGCGGTGGCGCTAGTGCAGCGATTAGCGGTCAGGCTGGAACCATTTCGTCCAGAGTCAGTGTCGCTCAAGCTAGCTATGATACTGCGGTGTCTAACCTCTCAGCCGCCGAAGCAGCTCAACCTGTAGCTGCCGCAGATACAACCCCCGTCCGCTATGCGGTAGATAAAGGTGTTGCGGATCTTGCAGCTTGTGGTTGTCCCAATGCCGATGTTACTGCCAGTGCGCCTAGTACTGCTCCACGCCCAGAAGTAGTAGCTGCTAAAGCTGCTGAAGCTGATGCCGCAGCAGAACTCGCCGCTGCTCAAGCCGAAGCGCGTCAGTTTATTGAATCAGTCAAGAGTGGTGCTACTGCAACCAACTCGGTAGCTACCAGCCAACTTTGGTAGAGAGCTGCTCTAAAATCTGAGACAGTATCCCGTCAATAGATAGCCTGTTGAAGGCAAGAGCGATAGAGACCACTCTTGCCTCGCGGCTCACTCTCGATAATTGCGACCATCCATCCATCGATCGCCAAGTCAGGCTTGAATATCATGACCCAACTAGCTAAATTCCGTCAATTCGCGATCGGCTGCGGCGCGATTGCCACAGCAGCATTCGGTAGCTTCATTCCCTCTGCCAGTGCTGACGAACAATTCAATAACAATACCGTCCAATTCGATCGCGATACCATCATTGAATTTGCGTTTGTCAAATCAAACAACTCTGCTCAGTCTACCTTTGGCGTACTCAATCTAGCCACTGGCGAGAAAACTCCCCTAATTTCGGAAGCCCGCGCTCAAGACAAACCAGGCAAAAACCGGGTCGGTACTGCTGGTAAAGCAGTTAGAAAACCGTTTGCCGAATTTACCTTCAAGTCGGGGACTCCTTACACACTTTATCTAGAGTCAACTCAAAAAGGTAAAGGTGCTACTACTGTCTACTCCGTACCAGAGCGAAATGGTGGCGCACAGCTAGCAAAATTCGAGAATGATGCTACCTCCTTGGGTACTCAAGGCGTGCGGATTGGTTGGAATGATGGCATCTCCAGTCAAGGCGGTGACTTCAACCAGTTCTTAGTGATTGCTGGTGGTGGCATCGGTTGTCCTTGTAAGCCAAGCCCTAGCTTGACTACACCATTACCTCCCGAAGCACCCCCAACTCGCAACAACGCACCTAGCGGTCGCGGTTAATTAGGTTTTAGGCTTCGGGTTTTAGGCTCTAAGCTTTGGGCTTTTAGGCTTTAGGGGTCTTGCCAATTAGCCCCAATTACTAACATCGGGTATGAAACAGTGTTTCATGCCCGATTTTGGCTAAATACGCTAAATACCTACCATTAATAGAGAAAATTGCCACAATTAAAGAATAAGAGTTATTACCAATCGCTGAATGCAATAATTAACACGATCGTGGCGATCGCCGAACCTAGTCTTGATTTCATATTGCAT
>NZ_JANLWO010000109.1:0-9810 GCF_031364565.1 Chamaesiphon sp. OTE_20_metabat_361 | reverse complement strand
TATTTGTCAGTCAACCGCAAACATTACTACTGGGTATGGTGGCTGTGTTAATTAGTTGTGGATTGTGGCTGCAAATTGCAACTGCCAAAAATTTGCCAGTTGCTTCTTCTCATGCCGTAGTCGGCGCGATCGCCGGATTTAGTTGGGTTGCTGCTGGCACGAGCGCGGTAGAATGGTCGTCGCTGGGGACGATTTCACTAGCATGGGTAGTTACGCCACTAGTTAGCGGGACGGTGGCTGCGGGCTTTTATTTACTGATTAAACGATCGATTCTGGAGCAAGAGCAACCACTGATTCAACTCGATACTTGGATTCCCTGGTTATCGCTGATTTTGGTGGCGGTATTTGGCGTAATCGTCTTACCGACTGTTGTGGAAACTTTACCCTCAGACTTTTTACCCGCTGTCCCCCGCCACGATCTTTCCCTGGGTTTGGGGGGAATGGCGGCGCTGGCGATTACGTTAGTAGGTTGGCGGCGACTCAGAGCGGAGCAGATTGCCGCCTCATCCGAAATCCCCGCCGTTATCGAGCGACAACTAGCAAGATTTCAATTACTCAGTGCTTGCTGTGTGGCATTCGCCCACGGCTCCAATGATGTCGGTAATGCGATCGCGCCGTTAGCCACCATCTTATATATTCAAAATACTGGTACCGTCCCCCAATCGAGTTTGGAAATCCCCTTGTGGGTGCTGGTACTCGGTGGCGTGGGAATTGTCACGGGTTTGGCTATTTGGGGCAAACAAGTCATCGCCACCATCGGCGAAGGAATTATCAAGCTCGAACCGAGTAGCGGATTTGCCGCCGAACTCGCCACCGCCGCCACGATTTTGATTGCTTCGAGTCAAGGGCTACCCGTCTCGACTTCCCACGCTCTAGTGGGTGCTGTGGTGGGCGTAGGTGCCGTCAAAAATTGGCGATCGCTCAGCCTCGATACGCTCAAATCGATCGCGCTCGCGTGGATTGTCACAATTCCGATCGCGACGCTCCTCAGTGCGGGTATATTTACCGGGCTACGCTACTTTTTTACTTAAAGCGGGAGTTTAAGATCGGGCGGAAGCTCCCAGATCCATGATGAGCTTGGTCAATAAGTATACTCTCGGGGCGATGCGATCGATATCGATATATTCAGCTTCGGTATGTGCCCCACCGCCGACGAGTCCGAGGGCATCGAGGGTGGTGGTACCGACAGCAGCGGCATAATTGCCATCCGTACCGCCGCCGCTACCTTCTACGCCCAATTTGAGACCGATGGTTTGATAGATGGCTTGCGCTTTTTTGACGAGGGCGTCGGTGCCGGGATTGGCAGGAAATGGGGGACGTCCGCGTTCGGCGATGACTTTAATTTGGGCACAGGGCAACAGTTTATTTTGAGATGAGCGGGTAAATTCTCTGGTCAGGCGATCGTACTCTGGAGCTTCCAATACCCTCACATCTGCCTCAACTTTGGCGGCATCGGGAATCGTATTCCGCGCATTGTCACCCGTATGCAGCACTGTAAAATTAACTGTCGTTTTTTTCTGAGGATTGTCGAGTTTGCTTAGTTGTAATGTTTGGTGAGCGGCTTCAAGGAGAGCATTGCAGCCTTTTTCTGGCTCGGCTCCAGCGTGAGCTTTGCGCCCGGTTACTTCTAGTCCGTAATAGCCGATGCCTTTGCGCCAGGAGGTGACTTTATCTTGAGGCGAACCAAATTCTAAGACGAGCGCCACATCATGTTTTTTAGCAGTTGCTTTGATTAATTCCCGCGAACCGATCGATCCTTTTTCTTCATCAGGATTAATCAAAAAAGTAATCGTATCGAAGTTCTTGAAATTTGTCTGTTTCAAAATTCTCAGTGCTTCGACACCTAATAAGATACTGCCTTTATCATCCATCACTCCTGGCCCAATGGCTTTGCCGTTGGCAATTTTGAAGGGATTTTTGGCGGCGGTACCTTGCTTGAAAACAGTATCGGTATGGGCGAGTAACAGGATTTTACCTTTACCAGTACCTTTAATGGTGGCAATAATATTTCTACCCGCACTAGGTTTGGCGGTGAAGGTTTTAATATCTGTAGTTACCGATTTAAGTTGCTCGATGACTAGATTTTCAACTTTAGTTAAGCCCTGAAGATCGCCCGTTCCTGAGTCGATATTGACGAGTTTTGCTAATGTTGTCAAGAAGCCGCTGGGCGATCGCTGTGCCCGATCGTAAATTGCCGGATCGGGTTTTGCTACGCCTAATTCTGCCTGTCCTAGAATTAGTAAAAGTGTCAAAATAAAGCAAAGCAGCACCCCAATGACAGCAGACATCTTGATTTTCATTGTCAATTCATTCCCAAATTGGTAATGTGATACCACGCGATCGCAACCCTAAGCTAGGATTGGCTGAATTATTAATAAGACGATCGATGAAATTCGATCGCCCCTCAAGAATATCGATTGGGATGAAAATATCTAAATATGCCAAGTTCACAGTTAGAGCAGCTTTATCAGTCCTCGATCGATGCTACCAATACATCACTAAAGACCCAGCCGTATGCGGTTTGACCTTTGTTATTGCGGAACTTGATGTAGACAGCTCCGCCACAGACTGGATCTTCAACAAATTTTAGCGTCCTGATGACCTCACCATGTCTGAGTTTTCCCACCATTCGACCTTCTAAACTTTTAGTCGCCCACACCCTGAGATAGCCAGTTTGTTTATCCTGCAATTTAATTTGTTCTTGTCGAGAACCGTTATAGCTATAGCAGCTAGCCTGAACGGTATCGACATTAACATTTCCAACCAACAAGGTCATCGCCAGTCCGATCGCGGTAAGTTGTTTCATAAATATCTGTTTGGCAATATTTTATTTATCAAACAACAGGCGATCGACACTTTCCAGACAAATTCTTTAAAGTTAACTATAAGCATATTTCGGGGCTAAATGCTCGGCAATTAAAGCATCGATCGCACTGAGGGATCGATCGCGATATGCACCGTAGCGTTCTTGCTTGTTCTTGATTTTGGTTGGTAGCTCTTGGAAGATGCCAAAATTCGGGGGCATTGGCTGGAAATATTTCGGTTCGGCGGTGCTGATGAAATCAAATAGGGAACCCATCATCGTGACATTCGGCATCACGATCGGTTCTTTGCCTAGTGCCAAGCGGGCGGCATTCGTGCCTGCTAGCCAGCCGCCAGCAGCAGCGGCGGTATAACCCTCGGTACCGATGATTTGTCCGGCGGCGAGGAGGGTATTACGGCTGTGGAATTGGAGGGAGGATGAGAGTAATTTTGGTGAGTTGATAAAGGTATTGCGGTGCATCACGCCCAAGCGGACGAATTCGGCATTCTCCAAGCCGGGAATCAGTGAGAAAATCCGCTTTTGTTCGCCCCATTTCAAATTAGTCTGGAAACCGACCATATTCCACAGTTGTCCGGCTTTATCTTCCTGGCGAAGTTGAATGACGGCGTAGGGGCGGTGAATTTGGTTCTCAGGAGCTTTGAAATCGCCGCGACGACCATCGAATAGTCCGACGGGTTTTAGAGGGCCATAACGCATCGTTTCCTCGCCGCGTTGGGCTAATTCTTCGATCGGGAGGCACGCTTCAAAGAATTTCGCAGTTTCGCGATCGAAATCCTTTAATTCGGCTTGCTCGGCATTACACAGCTCTTGGCGAAAGTGGAGGTATTGCTCCTTATTCATCGGACAATTGAGGTAGGCGGCTTCGCCTTTGTCGTAGCGAGATGCGAAGAAGGCAATGTTTTTATCGATCGAATCACCCACGATAATCGGACTGGCGGCATCAAAAAAGTTGAGGTATTCCATTCCCGCCAATTTTTGAATATCTTCGGCGAGTGCGGGTGCTGTCAATGGCCCAGTGGCTAATACGACGATGCCATCGCGGGGGATTTCGGGTACGGTATCGCGGCGAAATTCGACGAGGGGATGATTGGCTAGGGTTTCGGTCAGATCGTGGCTAAATTTACCGCGATCTACTGCTAATGCGCCCCCGGCGGGGACGGCATGATGGTCGGCTTTATTGATAATTACCGAACCCAAGCGACGGAGTTCTTCGTGCAATAATCCGGCGGCGCGATCGGTCGATTGGGCACCGAAGGAGTTACTACAGACCAGTTCGGCGAGTTCTTCGCTATGATGCGCGGGACTCAATGTGTGGGGACGCATCTCATATAGAGTCACGGGGACGCCAGCCTGGGCGATCTGCCAAGCTGCTTCGGTACCTGCTAAACCACCACCAATCACCTGAACGCGCATATTAGCTAAGATCTTGAAGTCTGCTGCTCTATTATAAGCCGCCTGGGCTTGGGAGGAATAGATCGGGCTTGAGGAGAGGGGGACTGGGGGACTGGGGGACTAGGGGACTGGGTGTTTCCTTTACCCTAAAGCCTAAAGCCTAAAGCCGAGCGATAATCGGCTAATTCTCGAATCAGGAAATTGAGAAAAAAGATCGTTGTTGCAAGTGCCACTGCGAAAAAAATTAGCCAAATACTTGCCTCTAGTAACCGAGCAGTGCTTAAAAAAGAGACTGCGACTACCGAACATAGAAAACTCAACCCGTATGCTGTAACTACTCCCATCAGGACGATCGCCATTAGCGTCAATTTTGGTTGTCGGTACCAACCCATTAGTACCACGAGCGACAATCCAATGATGGCAATCGCGATCGCGACTTGTGGCGTTTTATTCCCAATGATGCCACCATAATAAAACCCTAACCACACGCATGAAATCGCGGCTGAGCTAAAAATCGAGAGCTTTGAGACAATCGATTCTTTGCTAGTCAACAGCCCGATCGCCAATGCCATCGTAGAAACTAAGAAACAGCTAAATAAACCGATAGTCAAGTACCATTTTGGGTCTTCTGGAGTTCGACCTAAAACACCAAAAATGTTCTGAGTAGCTGCCTGTAACGACCCGATCGTCAAGCCTCCCGTTGCAGCTAACATGCCTAAAAATTTTAGCTTTTTCAAGACTGGACTAACCTCTCTCAATTATCGGGATAGCAAAGTTTAGATCGACCCAATTATATTAGAATTACATAAATCTCCCAGTAGTGGCAATAAGATCGAACGATTTTAATTAATATTTTCCGACATGCGACGTCAATTTTTATTAGCTACGATAGTTTTGTTACTATTACCGCCGATCGCTTATGGTCGATCGTATTTCTTGCGACCGCAGCGCACGGCGACATCGCGCTCGCTATTTACAGGGATTGAGTATCAACGTCAGGCAAGATCGCAACCGCGTCCGGTGATGATACATATCGTGAAGATCGATCTCCAAACTGCGGGACTGAGATTATTAGTAACGCCCCAATCGCCACAAAATTCGCGAACTACTTCGGCTTTCATTCGAGAATTTAAGACCAAGTTAGCGATTAATGCTAGTTATTTCTCCCCATTTTACGATCGAACACCGTGGGATTATTACCCGCGATCTGGCGATCGTACCGTACCGAATGGTGAAACTATTTCTAATGGCGATCGCCATACGCCACCATTAGAAAAATGGCCAGTTTTGTGTATTTCTCAGAACAATACTGCTAGGATTATCGATCGCGGTCGCTGCCCTAACGGGACGTTGAATGCTGTTGCAGGTCGCGAATTATTGGTAAGTAACGGTCGAACAACAGTGGGGAAATTTGCAGACGACGAGCAGAAACCTTATCCGCGTGTTGCGGTTGGAATCGATCGATCGGGTACTAAATTATGGTTGATTGTTATCGATGGGAAGCAACCACTTTATAGTGAGGGTGTCACCAAAGTAGAGCTATCACAACTCATGGCAAAATTAGGCGTAGATACAGCCATCAATTTAGATGGTGGCGGCTCGACAACGCTAGTCGTCGATACTGGCAATGGAGCCACGGTATTAAATGCACCCATTCATGCAAAAGTTCCCATGAATGAACGTCCGGTTGCCAATCAGCTCGGGTTCTACTTACCCTAAATTACCGCATACACCTGGGCTGTTTTTACTCTTTTTCGGTATCTGTGACTCGCCAGCTAAGTTTTGAATTCAACCAAAAGTTTAAGAAGGTTATCATCGCGATCGCGATGAGTTTGGCTAGATATTCATTGAGATGAACGATATTAAATAAGATATTCACAATTAGGACATTGAGAATTACACCTGCTAAACAAACTAAATTAAACTTGAGAAATCGCCGCAATCGTTTACGATTTCCGATTTGTTTGCTAGAGACATCGCCAAAAGTCCATAGGTCGTTCCACAAGAAGTTATTAATAATCGCGATTTCAGATGAGAAGATTGCACTCCGAGTCAAACCAATCTCTAAAACAGTTCTGAGTAGATAAAATACGCCCAAATCGACAAAAACACCGCTAAAACCGACGATTCCAAATCGGAGAAAGCGTGTCACAGGCCATAAAGAAAACCTTAGCGTAATTAAATGCTGGAGATACTCGATGTACTGTTTCCAGGTAACTTTACTCGCACCCGCAACCCGTTCGCGAAACACATAGCCTGTCTCGGCAATCCAGCGAATTTGTCCCCTCGCTGCAACTTCAATTAAGATTTTATACCCAACCGGACTCAGCAGTTTACTCGCGATCGCACTGCGGCGCACCATAAAAAAGCCGCTCATCGGATCGGTGAGCCGACCGATGACTTCTGGTAAGATTGCTAAGCCCAACATCTGGGCACCGCGCGACAAGAAGCGACGGACGATGCTCCATTCGCTGACGCCGCCGCCTTCGACGTTGCGGCTGGCTACCGCTAGCTCTGCACCTTTTTCGATCTCGCCCCAGAGCTGTAGGATGATTTCTGGTGGGTGTTGCAAATCGGCATCGATCACGCCGAGTACTTCGCCCTGAGCGGCTTGCCAACCCCTGATGACTGCCGTTGACAGCCCTCGCTCAGTTTCGCGGCGAATGACGCGTAATTGGGGATAATCGGGAATCAATTTACTAGCTAATTCCCAGGTGCGATCGGGACTATCATCATCTACTACGATCAGTTCGTAATCTGTGGGGATTTGCCGATCGAGTATCTTAGTTAAAATACCGACTATCTCTGCGATATTCTGACTCTCATTATACGTCGGAATTATCAGTGAGAATTTTGGTAATTTTTGCTGTAGATTGACTCCAGACGGTTGGGCTGGTATCAGTAATGAACCAGTAGGGTTGGGCAGTAAGGGACTAGCTGGAATCATAAAAATTTTAACCGTGTAGATGCGATCTATTTAATTAAGTAGTCAATCGGCTGTTCATTAGGCTTCTGAATGAGATAATTATACAGATATTTTTTTTCAAATTGCGGTAGTTCCGATAATGATAGTTGCTTTAATGCAAATTGGCGATCGCCAATAACTAATGGCTTGGTACGGCGAGTCAATCGACCATTGGTAGTTTCTAAGAAAATAACATTAGTACTAGCAACTTCGCGTTTCATTTCTGGCTCGGTAATCCAGTCAATTGCCGCACTGACATGTAATAAATCGCGCTCGGCGGCAATTTTCGATCGCCAATTCGATTGCAGTCGGTACAATTGGGGCTGCCATTCCCACTGAGTTGGAAACTGGTAAATATGCGCCATGACGTGCGGTAGTTCCCATTCGATTCCTTTGATCTGTTTGGGATCGGAGACACCTCTAGGCTCGCGAAAGGGGATTGGTTGGCGGGTATCGCGCAATCCAGTCGGCTCGACAAAAATCACCGTTCCTTCGGTCACATCGGGGCACAGCCGCACCACGTCCGTCCAAAAGCCTCTTTGATGCTGCCACATCAACTGATAATCTTGCTGAACTCTCAGTCCAAATCCTACTAATAGCGCGAACATTCCGGCTAATCCGAAGATCGCCAACCGCTTGCGACCGTGTTTATTGGCGACGTTTAAGATGACAGAACACAGGCAAGCAGCCAAAATTGACGTGCCGACAATTGCTGCGACATGCACTCGCGCCGTTCTCCCACTCATCGCAAAGCCAAAGGTCGTCATTGCCAGCGGATAAGCTAATACCAACGCACTCGCCCCAGTAAGCAGGGGTTTGGCGTAAGGCTTCAAGATGCTCGGAAGTTTGGCAAATCTTTTAGATCGATCGAATGTCCGTAAGCTGAAGACTTGAGCTAGTGGCTTGATTTTGAAGCTAAATAGCAAGGAGCTGAAAATTAAGCCAGCGGGGATGCAAAATAATAATAGTTCGCCATTTAGTTTCAATAAGGTTTCGATCGGTCGATAGATTAACATCGCCAGACTAGTAATCGAACCGAAGATCGGATTTAAAACTAGGAGCATTACTGATTGGGGTGTGAAGTTGGAAATTTGATTTTCTCCAACCAACTTTCGTAAGATCCCCGCACTGACAATAACCGCAATTAGGACTAAACTATGCTTGACTAATTCTCTTGGTAATTTGGCATCCCATTTACGATTAAATAATGGCGCAACAAAGAAGACTGTTACCAATGGCTCGTAAGAAACCAAGCACAAAAAGACAATTAAATAAGATAATTTTTTAAATCTAGATAAATAGCAGTGAAAAGCAATCAGTAAAAAAGCTAACGATGGTTGAATTCCGAGTGAATGAGTTAAATAATCTCTAGTTGTATCAGCCGGAAATAAACAAAATGCCAGCGAGCCAGTCCAAGTAAAGATCGGATCGCCATATAGTTTCTCTAGTAACAAGTAGAATAACCACGCATTAATTGTCACGATCGCAAAACCGATCGCATACGCAGATGGCAATCCACCTAGCTTAATCCCCAAAAATGAGAACAAGAAAATCAAACCATCATGAAATGGCCGACCCTGAAAGCCAGTATCAAATACAATCTTATGAAATATTTGCTCCCAACTCAGTCCGATAATTGTCGGAATCCTCACCCAGTCATCTTCATACAATCCAAAACTAGCTGAGTACCAAAAATTTGCGATCCAGACAATTGCAGCGAGTAATGCAAAGGCTACAACTCTAGGAATAGCTACATCTCCAACTGGACGCTCTTTAGTATAGAATTGTCCGTGTTTTACATTCATTAATAAATACCTATTGATTAGCGATCGTCGCGACTTGGCAGCCGCTCCTCGGTTCGCTCGATCGAGAAAAGTATCAAAGCGATCGCTAACTAGATCGAGTAACAATCTACCATCCGAAACGATCGGCAAGCGATCGAGGCTTTCACATCTCAAGCGAAAACCCATCTGATTATAAGTGGAAAGATTATTTTTGAGATCGGCTAATTATCTTAACTCGATCGCCCACATTGACTAGCCAATTCTCAATTAATTTAATGCGATCGAGATCGTTGACATTAATCGCTCGATACTTATCTAAAATTGATAACTTTATAACAAAAGCGGCAAGCGATCGCCTGCTGCTTTCAAGATGTTACGAGTCTAAAAGGATGTTTGAAAAGTCTAATTGCTTCGTTTATGGTGGGTAAATCCTCCTAAATCCCCCTGCTTGGTGCAACACCTGCGGAGGAAACCTCCGCGTGATTGCATCCGCTTTTTAAGGGGGTTGGGGGATTTAGATCTCCGATTCACACCGAAAAGCCTTTTCAAACACCCTCTAAGTCGATTAGTTTCGATTACTAACTCCATTTAACATCGTTGACACTCCGTTCATATCTGTGAATTTTGTGTCCTGTCTAGACCTGTCGGCGATCGTTTCTCCCAGTTGAGTCATATAATCATTCCAAGGCACTTCAGCTTCTGATTCGTCACTGAAGTAATCGCGAGCCGAAGCAAAATAATCTTCAGTTTCATTACCTGCGATCGCGCCGTTGACTACCAATCCGAGGATATCAACATGGGACATTTGCAGCTTTGCTTTGGCGGCTAGCACGCTGGTAGCATCG
>NZ_JANLWO010000001.1:0-4782 GCF_031364565.1 Chamaesiphon sp. OTE_20_metabat_361 | reverse complement strand
TACGAGCGTCGGGGTAGATTCCAGCGTACGCACAACTATTGGGGTTTTACTCGCAAAGTACCCGAGAGCTTTTGGAACGGCACCACGGGGATTCTACCGCTGGATGCGACGATTCACAAGGCACTCAAACAGGGGTATTGTCACCATATCGAGCGGCTGATGGTAGTCGGGAATTTCATGCTCTTATGCGAATTCGATCCCGATGACGTGTTTCGCTGGTTCATGGAGATGTTTGTCGATGCTTACGATTGGGTGATGGTGCCGAATGTCTATGCGATGAGTCAGTTTGCCGATGGCGGCGGCATGTGTACGAAACCCTATATCAGCGGTAGTAATTATCTGATGAAGATGAGCGACTACCCCAAAGGCGATTGGCAAGTAGCTTGGGATGGTTTGTTTTGGCGATTTATGCACGTCCATCGTGATTTCTTTCTCACTAATCCCCGCTTGGGGATGTTGGTAAGAACCTTCGATAAGATGGCTCCAGAAAAACAACAGCAGCACCTCACCGCAGCGGAAAAGTTTTTAGATAATTTAGATCTTACAAACGCTAGTTAATAGTTTCTATCGACGCCAGAAACCCGACTTTTCCAAAAAGTCGGGTTTCTATTAGAGCTATGTTTTAGCAACTGGTTTAATTGTATATGTCAGTGACTCACCTTTGGTTGAATTACTCATCCCCAAAGCTTTCCAATCAGGAGGATGACTAAATCCAATATTCACAGATCCATCGGCAGCCTTGGCAGTCCATTTTTCTCCCGGACAAACTTGTGACTGAAGCTGGAAATCTCTCGCTACCAAATCAGCCTTTTCCCCTGCGGCTAATTTAGCTTTTACTTGCCTCACACTAGTCGTCAACTCCCACAATAAGTCTTGCTTCAATACCTTGGGATATTGACTAGTTATGACAACGGGATCGATCGTGTATTCAGCAAAGTCTATTGTCGGTTTTACGCCGCTGTTACCATTTGTCCGACAGATATTTTGCTGACTCCAATAAGCAATACCTTTAGCAACTTCTCGATGTCTATCTACTGCGGCTAATCGGAGAGAAGGACTTACTAAATAGGAGAATCCCGGTATCCAACGTAATGGACTATCATATGTCACCAGCAATCGATCGAACAGAGCTGGATTTTGCAAGAGCTTGTTAGCAGTTATTGACTCATTCTCGATCGCACTAGCCATGTATTTATGACGTTCTTGACCGAATAAATTATTACCCCATCCCTGTGACAATAGTTGATTTAATGCCGCCTGTCGTGAATCGATCTGCCTGACTAATCTTGATATTCTACCTTGTCCAATGAGGCTATACAACTGTCCTATTAGCGACTTTTGAGATCGAACCGATTGCTGAATTTTATCAAATACAATTAAATGCTTAGTAAGATCTGCATTCGGTTGTTGCTGCTTGTCGAGTAGGTTTGCGGTCGTCAAACTTTCAATATTGGTAGTGCTTAAAAAATTTGGTAACTTTGAGAACAGTGAGCTACTTTCTAGACTTAAATTACTTTGTGATGTCCAGGAATTATTCCCCCATTCAGGGATGGGATTATTTGCTAAGTAAGTAACGATCGCCTCTAGATCGGCTTGATGATTGTTGAGATAGGTTAATACTTTATCGGGAACTGGTGCGATCGAGTCTTCATTTTTCTCTAATTGTTGATTAACATAATCTTGTAACGGTCTTTCGATCGATTTCCATTCTGCGATCGCAGCAATTGTTGGTTTAACTTTTACTTCACTACCATCACCAAATACATCTATAGATAGCCCTAATTTAGTCATCAAGGATTGTAACTCGATCGCGGATTGATTCGGTGCAGTTTTGGGATGCTGGCGGACGTAGGTGGCGATCGCTTGTTCTAATGGTTTTTCTTGCTCGGCTGCATACATATTTCCACCGATTAAATAGATGCTCATTGTCAATCCGATCGCCCCAATTACCCCAGCCCATAGTTTAGTAAGTTCATAACGAGGACGCGATAATTCTTTTTCTAATGCACGGACTAATATATGTTCTGTGCCAGCTAATTCTCGGACTCGATCGAGTATTTTAGCCGTCTCATACAAACGCGTTGGGAATTGAATATTTTCACCAGATGCTGTTTCGATTGACAAACATCGCATTCCGAGGATTTGATAGGGTTTGATTAATGTAATCTCTTGCCAGCCTGTATGTTTGCGGCCACCCCAAAGATTGAGTCCAGACATTCCTTCTGAATATAGAATAGTGTCAGCTATCTTTTTCAATAAATATGTTACGACAGAGGGAACAAACACAATGTAAGACAACCAGCATATTAGCTCTAAAATAATGTGCTTGGTAATGGTGCCTCTAATTAAAGCGATAAATGCACAGATAAAAAAAGTTAAGATCGTAGCTGCCGTAAGATAAGAAACATATGGTAAAAATAATAGTTTAAATTGATGTTTGACACCATCTTGCGTGGGCTGTTCTGGAGAGATTAATTTCTTGCGCCGCATCAGTCCGTAGCTCACTAGATTACCTAGTAAGTATGCCCATAACTGAGCTAAAGGTATTCAACTCATGCGATGAGGATCGAGCCGCGCCTAACGGATACGGTACTTGCCGTGTTCGCGCTTTAACAAGACTCGGTTCTAACTCCACTCAATAACTCCTCGCTATTGTCCTCGTCCTGGCTTGCAATCAGCAAACCCCAATGCCTCTGTATCCAGAAAACTGGCAATCGCCATCTCAACTACGGCTTCAATCGGGTACTCAATTTCAGCAGCACGGGCAATCATCGCAGCACGAATTTTTTCGGGTAAACGCTCTAATATAACTTGGGCATCAGCGGCAGAAATTTGTTCCATATCATTATGAATCTGCATGTTGACATTTGCTCAAGCTTGAATCTGCTATTCGATCTAGCTTGGCATTGAGATAAAATTGGATGGGAACAATCCATAATATACCCACAAAACTATGGCAAAAGACAGTAATAAAATCGCCTACCGCGAATTTGGCGACGAAGAGCCAGATACCAACGATACCGCCGAACTACCACCCAACCAGCATAAACTAAAAATCGAAGCCTCCCGCAAAGGCAAAGGCGGTAAAACAGTCACCATCGTCAGTGGCTTTCAAGTCTCACCAGAGACACTTACTAGCCTCACCAAGACACTCAAAAACCAGTGTGGGGCTGGTGGCGCGATGAAGGATAATACGATCGAGATTCAAGGCGATCATCGTCAAAAATTATTAGAGATCGTCACTAAATTGGGCTATAAAGCTAAATTAAGTGGCGGTTAGAACTTGGAGTATTTTTATCGATCGAGAATAATTCAGCCATTGTAGCGATTCGATCGAGTAGGCGATCGGCGTAGAGTGACAAGTAATTTGAATTACAAGCCGATTACTTGTCCGTGGCATGACCTACAGCCTGCGCATCATCGATATCCCTACTTCCGAACGTCCCCGCGAACGCCTCCTCGCACATGGAGTCAAACACCTCAAGAATGCGGAACTGATCGCGATCCTGTTGGGTACGGGGCAAGGCCCTGGTAAACTGTCTGCGATCGGGTTAGGTGAATATATTCTCAATCATTTGGGTCAACATCAGCGAGATCCCTTAGAAAGATTGCGGGATCTCCATCCCCAGGAATTGATGGATATTCCCGGCGTCGGCCCCGCCAAGGCGACCGCGATCTTAGCTGCGGTAGAATTGGGACAGCGAGCTTGTGTCTTGCGTCCGCCCGATCGAGCTATCATAGAGAGTCCCGATAGTGCCGCTGCCGCTCTGAGTCAAGAGTTGATGTGGTCTACTCAAGAGCGATTTGCCATATTATTATTAGATGTTAAAAATCGGTTACTCGGTACTCAGTTAATCACGATCGGGACAGCCACCGAAACCCTCGCACCACCCAAAGAAATCTTCACCGCCATCCTCAAGCAAGGTGCCACCAAAACGATCGTCGCACACAATCACCCATCGGGCAGCACCGAACCCAGTCAAGCCGATCTCGATCTCACGCGGCAATTACTCGCAGGTGCAAAATTGCTCGGTATTCCCTTATTAGATCACCTAATTTTAGGTGGTGGTAATTGGAGTAGTTTACGGCAAAACACCAATCTCTGGGAAGAATGTCCGCAGGGAGATTGATACTCTCAATGTCAAACATGACAAGAAAATTCGTAGGTTGGGTTGCGCGTAGCAAAACCCAACGAACACACCAGTATCATAGAAATGTTTGGTTTCATTCTGGTTGATGAGCGATAGCCGTTGGCGTAGCCTCGCCGTTGGAGACATCACAACCCAACCTACCCTAAAACTTTATCTTATTTTCTAGAATCAAGCGAAGTTAGGCATTATGAATAATTGCTCCTATTTAAAGTTGCACAACATCCCCTAACAACAGAATCGCAATTACCATCAATAAAGCTCCCGCAGCAATATCTAGAGTTCTGGGCGACAATACCTTCGCTAGATAACGCCCTAGTAATACACCTACCAAACTAGTTGCAATCAAAGCCGCACCCGCACCGAGAAACACGATCCACGGCGATTGAGACTCGGCACTCAACAATAGCGTCGCTAGTTGAGTTTTGTCGCCCATTTCAGCGAGGAAAATCGTGATAAACGTCGAGAAGAAAGTACTCCACACACTCGATTTTTGGAGACTTGTGGACGACTCAGTGACGATGGTTTGGACGACAATATCGTCAGATGAGGTTTCTGAAGTAGAAGGGCTAGTCACTGGACAATCTGAGTTTAGCTAGGTTTTCATTTTCCCCCTATCTTCTCATACCAATCG